>JBGTJM010000601.1:0-14455 GCA_041745115.1 Thermomicrobiales bacterium | reverse complement strand
TCGCACAAATAGCGTCCAACCGGGAGGCGATGCCGGCTCGATCATCATCATCGTGGCGACCGATGCGCCGCTCCTGCCCCACCAGTGCAAACGGGTCGCTCAACGGGCCACGATCGGACTCGCGCGGGTCGGTGGATACGGGTCGAATGGAAGCGGCGACCTTTTTCTGGCGTTCAGCACAGGCAATCGCAGGGTCGATGTTGCTGGAAACCGGACGCCTGCTGACGTCCGGAATTTTCCGAACTCATCGATCAGTGGTCTGTTCGAGGCGACCATGGAAGCGACCGAGGAAGCGATCGTCAACGCGCTTTGCATGGCAGAGACGATGGTTGGGATCAATGGTCGCGTCTGCACTGCATTGCCTCTTGAGAGAGCAGCGGCGATTCTGGAGCGGCATGGCCGGCTTCGGTTCGATGCGGCCTGATCAGGACTCGTGGAACGGAAACTCGCGCAATTCGAGCCTGCAAAGGATTTCGTCTCGAGCGGCGTGAATGCGCTGGTAGAGGGCTTCAGATACTGTCGTTCTCGCGGCGGCAAGCTCGTCTTCGTCGCGAACAAATCGCTCCCCATCAGGAAGTCCGACGACATCAACGAACAAGTCGTGCCAGAAGATTGCGGGAGTGCCTGAATGGAAGCCCATCCAGGCAGGATGGGTGACGTTTGCGTACCAGCCTTTCATGGTTCCGTTTCCCGAAAAGACCGCAAAAACGTTAAATGGATGTCGATTCGAGAAATACTCGTGAATTCGGTCATAAGTTGAGAAGACCAGGCCATCAACGGCTGTGGTCGGACGGGTCCAGAAGGCCTCCACTGCGATCCAGGGGGATGGAGCCCCGACATCGATGACGGTCGCGGGATATGTGGTTGCCTGAGAGCCGTCGGGTCGCAATTTGACGATCGAGACAGTCGTGCCAGAAGGTAGTTCGGCCCAGTCGGACGGCGTCAGCGCAATATCCACGAAACCACGCCTTACGCGGACTGGATAACAGAAAGGACGTCGTCGCGCAGCGATTCCATGGCCTCGGTGGTATCGCCTTCCACGTTGACCCGGAGGAGCGGCTCGGTGTTCGATGCGCGAATGTTCAGCCAGGCTTCCGGAAAACCGACGGTGACACCGTCGAACTCGTCGATCGAGGCACCTTGGGCGGTGAAGTGTTCTTTGACACGATCGATGGCGGCAGGCTTGTTCTCCACCTGCAGGTTGATCTCACCACTTCTCACGCGTGTATCGATTGGCGCAATAACCTCTGAAAGCGGCTTCCCTGCTTTTGACATCAGCTGGAGCACGCTGAGCATGGCGATCAGACCAGAATCGGCATACCAGTTGTCCCGAAAATAGTAGTGTCCGGAGTGTTCTCCACCGAATACGGCATCTTCCTGCCTCATGATCTTTTTGATCAGTGAGTGCCCCACAGGTGTGCGGATTGGTCGGCCGCCATGGGCTGAAATCGTCTCTGGCACAGATCGGGAGCAGATCAGGTTGTAGCAGATGGCAGATCCAGGCTCGCGCTCAAGGATTGAGATTGCAACCATCGCTGTGGTGAGATCCCCTCCGACCAGCGCGCCCTGCTCGTCGACCAGAAACATGCGATCGGCGTCTCCATCGAACGCAACGCCAAGGTCAGCACCGTGGCTCTTCACGGCATGCTGGAGGTCGACCATGTTCTCGGGATGGATCGGGTTGGCAAGATGATTCGGAAACGTGCCATCGAGCTCGAAGAAGAGCGGAATCAATTCGCTCTGGAGGTGCTCGAAGAGTAATGGGATCGTACTTCCGGCCATGCCGTTGCCTGCATCTACGACGATTTTGAATGGACGCAGGGCGTTCAGGTCGACGAATGAGACTACCTGTTCGACATACGGTCTGAGTATGTCTTTATTGGTCAGATCACCGCGCTTCGCCGAATTCGGGCCAGTCATGGCGCCGGATATGACCAGGTCACGAATTTGGCCGATTCCCTCTTCGAGCGAAAGTGCACGGGCGCCGTCGCTACAGATCTTGAATCCGTTGTATTCGGGTGGATTGTGAGAGGCCGTGATCATCACGCCTGCTGCATACCCATATTTGCCAACGGCGAAATAGAGTGCATCTGTCGACACGAGACCAACATCGATAACGTCCGCACCCTGATCGCGAATGCCATCGATGAGCGCTGCAGCGAGGACCTCGCCAGAGACGCGCATGTCTCGACCCACGGCGACTTCAGCCGGTTGCAGGTAGGCGACAAGCGCTCGGCCGATGGAGTAGGCGATGTCAGCGTTGAGCTCGTCCGGAAAGACTCCGCGCACGTCATAGGCCTTGAAGAGGTTGAACGTAGCGGGGTTTTTGAGATCGTCGTTTGGCATGATGGCTCCTTGCACGGTCAGGGCACTCGACAGTCCTTCCGTGAACCGATGGTGACACGGTTCGCCGAAATGGCGCAAGTTTGACCGTTCGCTGCCGATTTGCAAGCAGCAAGTAGACTCAGAAGCTGAGCGCGAGATGTTGTGACGCAGTTGATGGAGCTTTCGTGGAGAGTAACAACGGCAACAAGTCGAGTCAGCGAGTGTCGCTTCGAGCTGACGATAGTGTGGATCTTCATCTGCATACCATCGCAAGTGATGGATTCTGGACGCCGGAAGCGCTGATCGATCGGCTCGCTTCCGACAACTTCAAGGTAGTGTCGGTTTGCGATCATGACACGCAGCGGTCGGTGGCCGAGTCGATACGGCTTGGCCAGGATCGGGGAGTCACCGTGATCCCAGGTGTCGAGGTGACGTGCAGTTGGGAAGATCGGCAACTGCACATTCTGGTTTACGGCATTCATCCTGACAGCAGGGATTCAACCTCACGGGATTTTCGCAATCTGCTTGGCCAGATCGACGGCGAACTGCATGCCAACGCCCTCGACGCGAAGGATCGATTCGAGCGCTCCGGGCGGGCGTTGCCGTCGCTGGAGAGGATTCGGGATGGACGGTTGCTGTGGCCCTTTCATGTGCTCTCGGCGGTGATCGAGGACAAGCATGCGCCGAATCTTAAGGAGTCGGCGGAGCTTCTGGTGACGTTGGGAGGCAGATTCACTGCTGATCTTCCACTCGACGCCGTTGTGAAAGCCGCGCATCAGGCAAACGGACTCTGTCTGGTCGCGCATCCGGGTCGCGCTGACGCCGTAGGTGTTGTGACTGAGGAGGACTTCGACCGGATGCGAGCGGAGATTCCAATCGACGGACTCGAAGCGCATTACCGATCCTATACCGATGCTCAGACCACGCAGTACCGAAGGATCGCCATCGACCGGGATATGCTTATTTCCTGTGGCTCGGACTCTCACGGTCCAATGAAACCGGTCGATCCACGAAAGTGGAATGCTATCTGGTGTGCTGATTTGCTTGGACGATTCGGTTTCGACGTCGAAACCGAGCCGAGCGAGCAGTTTGCATGGATGCCTGGGATGGATCCCCTGGTCGCTGCAGAAGCGGTTGACGAACGCGGCCCGGCAACTCAGAACGTGTCTGAGCATGAGAAATCAACGGTGGATGTTGCCGTTTGAGATGAGAGGATTCTGCAGATGACCCTGATGTTGACCGTTTTTCCGGCAGGTCCGCTGGAAACAAACGCCTATATCGTGGCTGACTCGGATGATGGCAGCGCCATCATCGTGGATGCGCCACCAGGAAGTGAGGATGCGCTTGTCCATGCTGCTGCCGACGCAGGACTCGTTGTGCATGCGATCTTCATCACCCATGCGCACTGGGACCACATCGGCGATGCAGCAGCGCTGAAGCAACGTACCAACGTCCCGCTACTGGCGCACCGTCTTTGTCAGGAAAGCCTTGAACACCCAGAGCGCTCGAAGTTCGACATACCGATTGAGATCGAGCCGGTGTTGGTCGATCAGTTCATTGACGAAGGCGATAGCGTGTCCGTTGGTTCCCATGTCTTCGAGGTCCTGCACTTGCCCGGCCATGAGCCTGGCCACCTTGTGCTGTATTCGGCCCCGGAGCGGATGATGATCGGAGGGGATGTGCTCTTTCCTGGCGGGCATGGGAGGATCGATATCCCTGGAGCCTCGAAGGAAGAGATGGACCGGAGCCTTGGCAGGCTGGCGGAGTTTCCGCCTGATGTCACGGTGTATCCGGGCCATGGAGTTGAGACCACTATCGGTGCAGAAGCTTGGCTCGAGCAGTATCGAGGGAGTGGGACATGAGTGTGAACCCTATTTCGAAAGCGATCATCGATCAATTTGGAGAATTGTTTGGTCAGGTCATCGAAGCGCTGGATGGTGTGCCTGAATCTGATCTTGGAAGCTGGAAAACTCCGCTCGCACATGGTGAGATCAACACTATGTTCGGGTTGGCTACACACATTGCCGGCGCGACTTCGTTCTGGATCCTGGAGGCAGTGGGTGGGCAAGATCAACAACGGCGGAGGTTGGAGGAGTTCGCGGCTCAAGGCTCGGTCGAGTCGCTGCGAGCGCGTTTTGATGAACTCTTGCAGGATATAGAGGTTGTGATTCTGGCTCAATCGACTGACGATCTGGCCTCGATATTCCGACGGGAGGCCAATCCAGCTCAGGGCGTTTCCGCAGCCGAGCGCTCAAAAGCATCGTGCATGGTTCATGCCCTGGAACATGTGGCGTTGCATATCGGTCACCTTCAAATCCAACGCCAACTCTGGGATCAGGAGCAACTGTAGGTTTCCGTGTAGTTCAGCTGCTGATTGGCGGCACTCCATTAGGCTTCTTGAGACGCCGATTCAGCTTCATTGAAGCGATCTTCTCGATCTCGGGCCATCAGATAGAGAAAGATCATCAGCAGTGCAATCGGGGCGACGATGAGACACGTGATTAAGGCGAGGAAACCTGCGTCTCCAGAGTCTTCCTGGTTGAGCAGATAGAACGCAAATGTGGAGAGAAGAATAAGCAGAACGAGCGAGGCAATTGCAGCTGTCGAAGAGACGCATCCTCGGGCGTTGGTGTTGATGTTCCCCGGAGTTGCTGATGGGCTCGAAAGCTGGCGCGTAGCCAGCGAGGCTACCTCGGCGAGTCGGATATAGCCAATCCTGCCGTTTTTCAAACGGATACGGGTGTAGTCCGCGGGTGCATCGGGATCTTCGTCGACTTCCAGCTCCGAGCCGGGTGGCACGATCTCGATGATGCGGGAGGCGGCATCTGGTCGTTCGAACACCCTCAGACCTTCAGTTGCGTGGAACGCATCTACCAGAGTGGTGCCGCACGCTGCACAGTAGAAGTTGTGCGACGGATTGAGGGCTCCGCACATTCCACAGAAAATAAGCATGCCCCGGTCATCCGGATCCTCACCGGGCAGCTGCTCGTTTCCCGACCGGGGCACAGCCATCCTGTTTCGGTCGCGCTCACCGGCTGGATCGGAATCAGGGACCTTCCACTTTTCTGACTCTGACCTCACGAAAGTTGCCCCGAATGCAATATCGGTAATCTCACGTGACTATGAATTCGAATGTCACGGCTCGATGGCTGTAGCCGTTTGTTGACTCGCAGTTTCGTAGCGTCGGCCTTTCGATTTTGGCATCTTCAGAAGCGACGATGATAGGCTGGCCCCATGACAGAAGACCGAGGCGCACCACATGCAATTGTAACGAGTGCGCTGACCCGGCAGTTCAATGGCGTCACAGCTCTGGACAACGTGTCGTTTCAGGTAGATACGGGCTCGATTTTCGGGTTCCTTGGTCCTAATGGAGCGGGCAAGACAACCACGATCAAATTGCTCCTTGGGTTCATCAAGCCGAGCTCCGGGCGTTCTGCCATCTTTGGGCGTGATACCTGGCACGACGGGGTAGCGGCACGCAAAAGCATTGGATTTCTGGTGCCGGCGGACTCGTTCTATCCAGAGATGAGTGGCCGGTCGCAACTGGATTTCGCGGCCAGCCTCTCCCAATCTCCGGCACTGCGGCGTCGGGAACTCCTCGATGTGCTGGAGCTCTCTGACAGAGACCTGGATCGCAAGTTGGGCAAATACTCAAAAGGGATGAAGCAGAAGCTGGCACTCACCGCAGCAGCTCAGCACGATCCACCTTTGCTCATTCTGGATGAACCTACTGACGGGCTCGATCCCGTTGTCCAGCGAAACTTCGAAGACTACCTTCGGGATATTCACCATCAGGGACGTACGATTTTCATGTCCTCTCACGATCTGGCGGAGGTCGAGCGAATATGCCAGGCAGTGGCGATCGTGCGAGAAGGGAAGCTGGTCGCCCTGGAACAGATGAACGAGCTCCAGCAGCGGCGGTTGAGGCAGGTGACATTCACGGTGGCAGAAGGCAGCGTGCCAGATTTTCAGTTGATTGGCGGTGTGAACAGTGTCTGGCGAGATGGCGACCGATGGCTTCTGAGTGTCGAAGGGAATATCAATCCGCTGATCGAAGTCCTGTCTGGCTTGCAGATCGACGATCTGACAATATCTCCGCCGAGTCTTGATGACATCTTCATGACCTTCTACCGGCCAGAAGGAACGGATATTGGCCTGATTCGTGATGCCAGACGTCGTCAGTATTCTGCCGGTGGATAGCTGATGCAGGTTGTGGCCGTCCTACTGATCTGGCAGTTTCGGCGCTCGTTGACCGGGCTTGTGGCGCTGCTGCTCGGCATTTTTCTGTTCGAGCTTATCCAACCAGTCGCGATTGCATCAGTCGGGGATCTGGATCGACTCCAGGGAATTCTGGATCTGGTGCCGCCGTCATTTCTGGCTCTGCTCAACGTCACACCAGAGTTTCTTGGAGGAGCAGGACTCGCGGGATATCTATCGTTGGGTTTTTCTCACCCTGTGTACCACCTGCTCGCCGGTGCGACGGTGATCTGGTTCGCCTGCCGGGGATTGGCTGGAGAAGTCGAACGGGGGTCGATCCAGATTGCTCTTTCGCGGGCGGTGTCGCGAAGAAGTGTGTATTTCTCGAGGTTGATTGGAGTGGTCATCGTCGGCGCAGTCGTTGCCGTCATCGGTCCCCTCGGAATGATCGTCGGGATCGCCATTGGTGAGCCGGCTGGATCCATTCGTATGGAATACCTGTTCATCCAGGGAATTGCTTCGGCGTTGCTTCTCTGGGCGATTGGAGGAGCAGGGTTGCTGATCTCGGCGTCGGCGAGCAGGATGGGACAGGCAATCGGCTGGTCTATCGGGCTCCTGGTTGTGTCGTATGTCATCGATTACTTCGCGGATCTCTGGGGAGCTCTGGAGCCGATCAAGCCATTCAGCCTTTTTGACTACTACGACCCTCCAGCGGCGATGACGAGAGGTGAGATTACCGGCGAGAGCGTTCTGGTCATGGGGACCGTTGCACTCGTTGGTGCACTGTCGGGACTTGTAGTTTTCTCGCGTCGAGACCTTCCCTAGGGAGACTCAGCTCGACACACAACTCAGGAGAGGGTGGCGTAGAATACCCGCCGTCACCGGGCACTCTGTGCAGCGGAGCCAGAAAGTGCTGTGGCTATTGAAAGGACATCCTCGTGACTTCGACAGTGGCAAGCCCTCCAGTTTCAGCGAACAACGTGGAACACCCAATGACGATGACGGGCGGGCAGGCCATGGTCGAGGCCCTGAAGCAATACGGGGTCGATACGATATTCGGATTGCCAGGGGTGCAGCTCGATGGCCTCTTTTCAGCGCTTTACGACGCATCGGCGGACATTCGGGTGATCCATACGCGCCACGAGCAGGCGACTGCCTACATGGCGGATGGGTACGCGCGAGTGTCAGGTCGAGAAGGTGTGTGTCTGGTTGTACCGGGCCCCGGTTTGATGAATGCAGCGGCTGGACTCGCGACAGCGTATGCGTGCAATTCGCCGGTGTTGTGCCTGACCGGTCAGATCAGATCAGACCTGATCGGGATAGGCCGTGGCATGCTGCATGAAGTTCCCTTTCAGCTGGAGATGGCTCGTTCATTCACCAAACATGCGGCAAGAGCTTCGAGCCCGGAGGAGATCCCTGGCGCAGTAGATGAGGCGTTCCGTCAGCTTCGTACCGAAAGGGCTCGGCCCGTCTCAATTGAAGTTCCCCCAGACGTCTTTTTTGCTGAGGGCAATGTGGCGATTAGGTCACATGAGGTGACTCTCAGAAGCGAGCCCGCGGACCCGGACGCCATCTCGGCTGCTGCTGATATTCTGGCGAAATCGAAGCGTCCGATGATTTTTGGTGGTGGAGGGCTGAACCGATCGCTGTGTGGCGATTCACTGATGGCACTTGCCGAGCTGTTGCAAGCGCCAATCCTGCTGTCCAGCAGTGGCAAAGGCGGCGTTTCTGATCGTGAAGACCTTGTGGTCGGGATGCTGGCAGACGGTGACCTGCGGCCTTCGGCAGATGTGATCATTGCGGTTGGAACCAGGTTCGTAAGCATGGCGGGAGAGGCCAGGCCACTCGCGGCAGGGCAGAAGCTGATTCGCATCGACATCGATCCGGAGGAGATCGATCGAAATGGCGCTCCCGATGTGGGTATCGTGGGCGACGCAGACCAGGTCCTCACGGCGCTGCATGATTCACTGGCAGGCCGCATCGACAATCGCGCTTCGCGTCGGGAGGAATTGCGAGCACTCAAGCTGGAGATGCAGGAGAAAGTCAATTCTGTTCAGCCTCAGGCGGCGTTTGGGATGGCTATCCGCAATGCTCTGCCGGATGACGGCATCGTTGTGAGCGAAATGACACAGCTTGGCTACTGGTCGAATCTGGGTTTTCCCGTATTCCGGCCAAACACCTTTCTGACGCCCGGATATCAGGGCACGCTCGGATATGGATTTACCACCGCACTGGGAGCGAAGGTCGCCAAGCCGGATGTTCCTGTTGTTTCGGTCAATGGAGATGGTGGTTTCGGGTTCACCCTGAATGAGCTTGCCACGATGGCTCAGCACGATATCGGGGTCGTTGCGCTCGTATTCAATGACTCCGCGTACGGAAATGTTCGTCGCATCCAGCAAGAGGATCTGAATGGCAAGCTGATCGCCTCGGATCTGGTCAATCCGGACTATCTGAAACTGGCCGACGCGTTCGGTGTGGCTGGTCGGCGTGTCGCGAGTCCCGAGAAGCTCCAAACTGCGCTTGCTGAGGCCATTGCTTCGAACCAGCCGACACTGATCGATATACCCGTTGGCCAGATGCCAAATCCCTGGAAGGCGTTGCGTCTGCGGTAATCGCTAACTGGATGGCGATTCCAGCTCGTTCAGCGGTTCGTCGCCGGTGATCGCGTGCAGATTACCGTCTATCGATCCAACATAGAGGATTCCGTCTACGACGACAGGTTCGGTTGTGGCCCGATCGCCAATCGGATATTGCCAGTCTGCGATACCGGAGTCCCGATCCAATGCGAAAATCGACGGGCCGGCGGCGATGTACACCGTGTCGTCCACGACCACAGGCGACAGCACGTATCCATTGCCAGTTGGGAATATCCAGACTGGATCACCCCCTGTCTCGATGTTGAAGGCGTACAGCGTGCCGTCATCGCTGCCAACAAACACGAGACCATCGGAAACCGCGGGGGAGGCCTCGCCGCCGGTCGGATACTCCCACTTTGTTTCGCCGGTCGAAGCAGTTAGGACGAGCATCGAGCGATCCTTCAGCGTCACAATGGCATAGTCGCCAGACACCGCGATTGTTGAATAGACGCCGCTGTCGGCAGTGATCTTCCAGCGCACGACGCCAGAATCCCGTTCGATGCCGAAGATGTCTCCATCGTCGCCGCCGATGAGCACGAGTTCATCTGTTAGCGTTGGAGACCCGAAGATCAGACCGTCGGTCCTGCTCGACCAGAGGCGCTCACCTGTCTCGGCATCGAGGGCGTACACGTAGTGCTCCTTGCTGGCAACGTAGACGACGCCTTCCGCGACTGTTGGAGATGATTCCCCTGCGTAGCTCATCGGAAACTGCCACTTTTCGGTGCCGCGGGACTCGTTAATGGCGTAGACAGCGTAGCCGCTGCTCACGTAGACGGTCCGATCGACGACCGCAGGAGCGGAAGAAACGGGATATCCGCCCAGGTCAAATCGCCAGCTTGGCATACCGGTGAGGAGATCGAGTGCAATGAGATACCCATCCCGGGTGCCGAAATAGGCAGTGCCATTGGCGATTGCCGGAGTTGACTGGAGGTTGGGACCGGCTTTGTAACGCCAGAGCCGGTAGGGGTTTCCTGCGAGTGGAGGTCCTGCCAGCGCTCCCGTATGCGAAGGTGAACCTCGAAGCATCGGTACCTTGCCAGCATACGCCAACGAGGAGCCGCCAGATGAGTTCTCGGCCGCCGGTTCTTCGGCCACACCCGCAACGTTTGATTCGTTCGTCGGCTGTACAGTATTCAGCTGCTGAGTGCTGGAACTGTTCAGGACTCCCTGTGCAAGGACTGCCAGCGTTACGACTCCCGCGGCGGCGGTTGCTGCGCCCGCGCGTAGCATTGCCGACTGATCGATCCGGGTTCGGGACAGTCCGCCCAGGATAAGCACGATCCCGGCAATCCAGGCGCCAATCGAAAGAGGGGAGAGGTTCTGTGTGATGGCCGGCACAGCCAGCAGGGCCAGCCCGAACCAGACGGCGCCTGTTCCGACGGGTTCTGCTTCACGGCTGTATGTTCGACGATTGTCATGGAGCAGATAGTCAGGAATACGAAACTGGGTGAGTTGATCGGCGGGGGTCATCGATACCTGTGATATGTTCTTCATCGAAGCGCCGCAAGATGAACAGAACACCAGGTTTGCAGGCAAAGGTGAGTCGCAGTTTGGACAGTTCTTGTGAGCTGTCGCTCTCCGTATGGCGAATCTGGAGTGGTGGGTCATAGATGGGCTCGCCGCCGAGAGTCGGCCTGATTACGAGCATACACCATCCCCCCTATCTCGGGAATGAGCCATGTGTAACTGAGCGATCTTGAGGAGAAGTCTGCTTAGTGCCTGGGAGTGGCGACGCAGATAGTCCAGGGGAATGATCCGCCGATCCACTCCACTTGGGCGTGGCGCTCGATGAATGTCTCAAACGCGTGCCGGCTCCAGAACTGTCGATGGTCGGGATCGCTACCTCTGGGACGGATATCGAGATTCTTGCCACGAGCGGCGTTGGCCAGCGAGAAGTACGGTTCGTGCGGAACGCTCAGGACGAGGGCGTTTCTGGTCACACGCAGGAGCTCTTCGACTGCGCGGTCGGGCTCATGCAAGTGTTCGAGCACCTCGAAGCATCCCGTGACGTCAAACGATCTGCTTTCAAAGGGGAGATCAACGATATCGGCGGTGAGGTACTCGCCGGAGGGGTTCAGGTTCTGAGCGAGGGCCACACACTCCGGATTGGCATCGAATCCGGTGATTTGGAGGCCGGGAGATCGCTCGAGAAGGTACTTCGAAACGAATCCTTCGCCGCAACCGGCGTCGAGAAACGTATCCGGGGCAAGCTCAATGATCCGGGCACCGATCTCATGATGAAACCGGTCGATCAACTTTCTCTGCAGTGGATTGCCGTGCGTGTGTTTTTTGAAGTTGCTGGTATCCTGCCGAGCGTTTTCTGCGCTGCTAACTGTCACGTTCACCACCTGAGTTGCCTTGTGCACCATCGGCTGGTGCAGCTTCCATTGTGCCACGATCACCTGCCCTGACATAGATTGCGGCGCGAATCGCCAGATAGAGAACAGGCAGCGCGGCGAAGAGCGCGACCCGGTAGGTGATGCCTGCCAGCAATGCAGAGGCCTCACTGGCCCCATGAACTCCGGCAACCGCAATCATCAATGCTTCTCTGATGCCGGCACCACCGGGGATGGGGCTGAGCATGCCGACGAGTATTGGCATGCTGACGAGACCGAGAACGAGCAATAGCTCGGGACTCTGGCGATCGATTGCTCTCAGCAGGATCCATAGCACGCCGGCTTGCGTGACCCAGAAGAGCAACGACAACAGGAATGCTCCTGCCGCCAGGCCCGGATTGGTGCGCGGATATGCGAGTCCAGGCGAGACACGGACAAGTAGCTCGTTAGCCAGTTTCCGCATGCGCCGCACTCTCGAAAAGGCCAGTGCAACGGCTACCGCCGCGAGCAGAGCAAGAATCGCTCCAGACACGACCCAGCTGCGATCGACATGCGATTGACCGGCTCTCCAGCCCCCAGTGGCCAGCCAAATGGCCGTCAACCCAGAAAGCACGAGCAAATCTGCGGCAACTTCCCAGAACGTCAGGCCAGCGGTCTGTGTTCTGCTGAGGCCAAGGGCTCGCATGGTAAGGAGGGCCCTGCTCGGAAGTGCGAGGCTCAGCGGTGCGGCGTAGTTCATTGCCACTGAAGTGACGAATGCCTCACTCGAGCGAAGGAGGTTTCTGTTGCCATCGATCATCTGAACCAGAACATGCCATCGCAGGCAAAGCAGAAGCAGACCTAGTGAGTAGAGGATCATTGCGATCGCCATTTGCCACAGGCTCGCGCCTCGCAAGGCAGGACCGATGTCGCTTAGCGCTCCCTGACGCCAGAGCAGCAAACAAGCAGTAGCGATCGCTGCGAGGAAGATCAGCGGCGTTGGGATGGCAAGCGCACGGTTGACCGCGCTGCGGAACACGCTCACGACCCGATCAGGATGCTATCCCCGTCCGGTGGATGGGGCGGATTGCCGTTCTACTCCGAACGAGGTGCGCAGATGTTTGTGTGGATCTGGTGGTGACTGATTGCGATTGTTTGCGAGAAACTCACCGAGCAGGCCGAGCGCGAAAAATTGCGTTCCGACGACCACAAGGAGCACTGCAAGCATCAGCAGGGGGCGCGTGCCTATTTGTTGATCCAGCACCAATCGGTCGTAGGTCAGTTTGAGGCCGATGAGGATACCGAGGCTCAGTGCCAGAATGCCTGGCAATCCGAAGAGGTGCATTGGGCGTTGGCGGTAGTTCGTCAGGAAGACGACGGTGATGAGATCGAGGAATCCCTTGACGAGGCGCTTCATTCCGTATTTTGAGCTTCCCCATTGCCGAGGATGATGGCGAACGGGCAATTCGGTGATTCTGAAGCCCTCTGCCGCTGCAAGGACCGGAGTGAAGCGATGAAGCTCGCCGTAGAGCCGAATGTTGTCGGTTACTTCACGACGATAGGCTTTGAAACCGCAGTTGAAGTCATGCAAGGGTACCCTGGTGACCGTTCTCACCGTCCAGTTGAACAGGCGGCTCGGCGCAGTTTTTCCAAACGGATCCTGGCGATCCTGTTTCCAGCCAGAGACGAGGTCGTATCCTTCGTCGATTGCCGCAATCATGCGAGGGATTTCAGCAGGATCATCTTGCAGGTCGCCATCCATGGTGATGACCAGGTTGCCATTGACGGTTGCGAATCCGGTGGCCAACGCCTGGGCTTTTCCGAAGTTGCGGCGGTGCCGCAGCCCGATCACCGATGAATCTGCCTGGCCCAGGGCGACAATATGGTTCCAGGTACCATCGCTGGAACCATCATCCACGAAGATAATCTCGGTATCTCTCTCGAGGGTACGAAGCGAGTCGGCTACCTGACGGTACAGCTCACCGACATTCCCTTCTTCGTTCAGCACCGGAATGACAACGCTGACCCTACCAACGACAGGCTGAATCTCAAGAGGTGACAAAGCGTCGGTGGAATCAGAAACCCTGGATGCAACGGGGCCAGGGGAACCTGACGGGAGACTGGTTCTGGACTCCGTGGCGTCTGGCGATATGGCGATTGCCATGGAACGAATTCACTCCAGTGGGGACTCATGGCCCAACGGACCGTAGCCGGGTGACTATAACGGGGTGGCTGGTATCGCTGCAACGAGCATACCGATTACCTCGTTGCACGCCGATCGAGAAGAAGGCCAGAGTTTGCTCACGGCTGGCTGGGTTTGGTATCCCCTTCGCCATTCAAACCCGGCCAGATCGTGCCGCGGAGTACGTCAGGCATGGTCGAAACCTCTCTGCTATCGGTCGTAAAACCAGAAATACTGGGTTTTACGTGGATAGTGGCGATTTCGGAGAGCGGCACGTCGAACTCGAGGAGCTTAATGGCTTCGCCATCATCGTCACAGAACATCGTTGAGATTGTCTGAACGTCACCATTGGTTAGCCCCAGGATGATCTGATAGCTATCGACGGCCGGATCGAGCCTTGATGCAACGAGAATAGCTTTGTCACCGGCAGGATTAGCGATCAACATCCCGTTGGCGCCCGGTCCATCAGATTCTGGATAGGGATCTCGCATTGCGTACGTCTTTGCGGATTCCGATCCGACAAACTGGTCGAGGCCTTCGATTCCAGCCGAGAGATCAGTAAGTTTGTAATCAAGTAATTGAATTTCTAAATTGAGCATTTCAATCGTTTTGCTTTGCTCAGAGCGGTCCATGTGCGCGCTGGCACCCCAGTAGCCGACGAAACCCAGTGTCAGCAGCAAAGGAACGGTGGCAAGTGGCGCGGCATAGGCGAGGATGCGGGACCAGCGGTTGCCGGGATTTTCGCCAGGTGCGTATCCAGCATCATTGCCGATTGCGGACGATGAGCTGGGGATAGTAGG
>JBGTJM010000600.1:0-2475 GCA_041745115.1 Thermomicrobiales bacterium | reverse complement strand
AGGGCCGGTTGTGCAGATAGACGCAGGACCCCTTGGGGCATTGCGGAGTGAAGCGCCATCTGAGATGTAAATGCGGGGATTTCCGTCATCTTCGGGGAGGAGAGTGCTTGTTCAACCGTGTTTCGAGTGGTAGCATCTGCCGGGTTGCGGTATTCGCTGGCTGACCTGACTTCTGACGTGAAGGACATCTCTGGGAAGTGTCGCTCTCTCTACAAGGTTCGGCTGCTTTGCGAAGTGCTTCGGCCAGTTTGGGGAGATCCTCCGCCGCTATCGGGGTATTCGATTCGGGTCTGGGTGGACTGAGCGTCGTACGGTCTATTCGGGCCCAGCTTCCTGCTGAAGATATGATCTATTTTGCTGATACCGCCCACTGCCCATACGGAGTGCGGGACGCCGAGTTCATCGTCGATCGGTCACTCGCGGTGACCCGGTCAATGATCGATCGGGGGATCAAGTTGCTTGTCGTGGCCTGCAACACCGCATCGGCTGTGGCTCTGGAGGCAATCAGAGCGATTGCCCCTTTCGAGGTTGTGGGGCTGGAGCCAGCAGTCAAGCCGGCGGTTGAACTAACCAGGACCGGCCGGATCGCCGTGTTTGCGACGCCGAGAACAATCGAAAGCCATCGCTTCAGCCGGCTCGTGGAGCGGCATGCGCAGTCGATCGAAGTCGAGCGTGTTGCGGTAACCGGTTGGGTCGAGCTCGTCGAGTCTGGTGATGCAATGCAACAGAGTACGATCGACCTGCTCAGACCGGTGGTCGTTCCACCACACGATCGGGGCGCCGATGTGTTCGTGCTTGGATGTACACACTACCCGTTCCTGGCACCAGCGTTGCGAGAGATTTTCGGCTCCGAGGTGACCTTTGTGGAGAGTGGTTCAGCGATTTCGCGCAGGACGAAACAGCTGCTGACCCGCGATCACCTGCTGTATCCCGATGACAGCAACGAGGGGCGATTCACGATGCTGACGTCATCACCGGACACCGGACGGGTGCAACGGACAGCGACGATGCTGCTCGGCGAGCGGGCCAGAGTGGTGGCGGCTCACGTCTGATCGACGTCGAACGCGTCGATTTGCAACCAGTGCAACGCGGTCAGTCGGCGCTGAGTAGCCTCGTGTGAGCAACTTCTTCTTCGGGTTCGTTGTACGCCACGTTCTCAAATGACTGGTATGTGAGACCCGATGAGAGGGTCACTCTGAAGCCGGGATTGGCAACAAGATCTTCAATGCCTGCGCGTTCGACGAGAGTCCCATCGATAACTTCAAGAACCCGAATGGCATCGACGCGGTTGGGCCCCATGCTTCTCTCCCCCGCCACGCGCAGATAGGTGACATTGGCCGGATCGATTCCCATCAACGCCGTGCCGATCGTGTCGACGGCTGTTTGATTGATCCCAGCCAGGGTAATGCCCATTGGCCGATTGGAGCCGTTGCGGAACCCTGTTCCATCGCGGGGGACCAGAGCGTCGACCAGGTTGAGATCAGGAGTCCTGGCTATCGAGATATCGCAGATCTTGTGGGCCCATCGTTCGTGGCTGTCCAGCACGCCGTTCTGGAGTCCGTCACCGCCCCGATCTCCGGGATAGCGAGGGAAGAGCGTGCACATGTGCCGCTCTTCGATGGGAACGACGATGCCCTGAAGATTTTTGATGCTGATGGTGGTTATACCGAGGTTGTGGGTTCTCATTTTTGGGATATTGATGAAGAAGGCGTCGGGATCCCAGACCGTGCTGCCGATAGGCATTTGCTTGAAGACTACGCCGTCGGGAATGTCGACCCTAACGTAGTCGTCAGCATTGAGGTCAACGAGATTCACCCCGGTTTCGCTGGCAACGATATCGAATCCGACATTGCGGTAGTGTGTGGACATGTCGCGGTCGTCTTCGCCACCGCCGCCCTCTGCCACAGAGATCGCCCCCGGAGCAATTCCTCGGGCGGTCAGATGATCGATGATCGCGCGCAGAAATCCCGGATGCACGGTGATGCCCGAGTCGGGCGAAACGCCATGAACGACGTTGGGTTTGAGTGTGACCTTTGGTTTGTCGATTGGTACATCAAGGGCCTCGAGCACGGTGCTTGCCGAGGAATAGAAATCCTGTTCATCGTACGGATAGGAGGCAGTGGTGCGGTGGAGAACGACCGTGTCATCGCGCTGCCAGTCGATATTCGTCATTCGTTTGCTCCTTCGATCGGTGAGAGAATCGCTCGGCAGGGTGCGCCACACGCACCCTTCAGAGGAATTGGAAGAACAGTGAGCATCGCCCGATGGCTGCCCCATTGTGTCAGATTCACGAGAGGAGCAAGGATGAGCGCGCCGCTCTCGAACAATGGCATATTGACATTCTGACCCTGTTCGGCCACAGGATCATCGTAGCAGGGGAAATCACCTCCGAGAATCGATACCTTTCTGTCGACGATCCACTGCATGGCTGGAAGGTCATAGTGCGGACTCTGTGCGACGAAGACGGAGCCATCG
>JBGTJM010000599.1:0-2890 GCA_041745115.1 Thermomicrobiales bacterium | reverse complement strand
GTCTGGCCCGTCACTGGCGGAACCTGGGAGATTACCCAGGGATACAACGGCTCGAGCCACATCAACACAAGCTCGACATATCAGTACTACTACTCTCTTGACCTTGCCAGGCAGGATCGCTCCACTGCCGGCCGGGCGGTCTACTCCCCAGTCAATGGCACGATCCGCTGGTTCGATCGAGCTTCGGGCGGAATTGCCATCGACATGGGCAATGGATTCGCAATTGCGATGTTCCATGTGACGGTAGACCGTAGCCTGGTCGCGGGTAGCTCGATCAGCCAGGGTGACTACATCGGGTTCCTTTCGGGTCCGGGCCAGGAGGGATTCGTCCAGTTCGCCCATCTTCACTTGACCGTCTGGGCTACGACTGATGGTGGCAACTGGAGCCGCCAGGCCGTGCCATTCAGCGGCCAGAACTCAATCAGTGGCAACAGTTATCCGGATATCGGGGGTACTCAGCAATGGACCGGTACCCTCTTCAATCCATAGTTCACTCCCCAAATACGCCCTCGCATTTACCCCGCGGCGAAGACCAGGAGCTTGCTTCTGGTCTTCGCCCTATGTGACGAGGGACTACGATTTGCGCTGGTAGAATCAGGCCGGAGGTTCCAGATTCATGACCGTTACTCCTGATCAACTCGAGATGACTAACAACGTCCAGGCATCGATGCCAGCTATCGCTGCCACTTGCGAGGAGATTCTCGACACGGTAGAGACCGTGATCGTCGGCAAGCGCCAAATTGCCAGGTTGGTTCTTGCCGCTTTGCTTGCCGAAGGTCATGTGTTGCTCGAAGATGTGCCCGGTGTGGGCAAAACGACCCTCGCGCGGACGGTGGCAACAGCCATCGGCGGGCAATTCAGCCGGGTCCAGTTCACGCCCGATCTGCTGCCGAGCGACATCACCGGCTTGACCTTTTTCGACCAGCGTCTGGGTGATTTTCGATTCAGACCAGGACCGGTTTTTGCCAACCTTGTCGTTGCCGATGAGATCAATCGGGCAACCCCGAGAACCCAGTCTGCGTTGCTCGAGGCAATGGAAGAGCGAACCGTCACCGTCGAAGGCGACACGATGAGCCTGCCGAGACCGTTCCTCGTGATCGCAACCGAGAACCCGATCGAGCTCGAAGGCACATTTCCCCTGCCCGAGGCCCAGATCGACCGATTCATGTTGCGAATCAGCATTGGGTACCCATCGGTAGACGAGGAAGCGCAGATCATCGAACGCAACTCGGCTCACCGCCCGGTTCATTCGGTGACTTCCGCGGAGGCGTTTGTCGAGATGATTGATCGAGTCCAAACGGTAGACATCTCAATGGACATTCGCCGGTATATCGCGTCAATCGTGCACGCGACTCGAGATCATCCGCTCGTTCAGCTGGGGGCCAGTCCGAGAGCGAGTGTGGCGCTTGCCAGAGCGAGTCGGGCTTTGGCTGGGATGGATGGCCGGGGCCACGTATTGCCCGACGATATCAAGGCGATGGCGATGCACGTTCTGAGCCATCGCATCATGCTGTCTCCGGAAATGCGGCTACGAGGGCGATCGGTCCAGGCGGTTCTGGAGGAAATTCTTCAGACGACCCCCGTGCCTGTCGAAGGTTCAATTGGAACCTCAGCAGAACGTTGACAATGGAGCGCCTGCGAGATCGCTTACCGGTCCCACCCGAGTCATCGACGTTCAGAAGCCTCTACTTCAGCAAGGTGTGGCTGGTGCTGGCGGTAACAGTTGCGCTGATTGGAATCGTCGCAAACAATCAGTCTCTGGCGCTGCTTGGCGCACTCACCATCACGTCCGCGGGAGTTTCGCGGCTCTGGAATCGGCATGCGCTGACCAACGTCAGCGTTGAGCGTTCGATAGACAGCGATCGGGCATTTCCAGGCGATGTCGTTCATCTCAAGATTGTCGCCACAAACCGAAAGCCCGTTCCGCTGGCTTCGCTTCAGGTCACTGATGACATCCCGGAAGACCTGGTGCCTCTTGATCACGCCACAACGATCGATGGTACGTCTGGCCGCCGGCATCTTCACTTGAGAAGCAGCCTGCGAGCATACGAGCGAAAGTCCTGGAAGATTCCGCTGGAGTGCCAGGCGCGTGGTGTCCACCGCATCGGACCATTGTCGGTTCGGTCAGGAGACCCCTTTGGATTTTTTGCAGCGCGCGCATCGTTTCCAGAAACTCGAGACCTGCTCGTTTATCCTCGGGTTCATTCCCTCAACCCGTTTCCGTTTCCAGCCCGTTTCCCATTGGGCGACCATCGGGTGCCCCGCCACATCGTGTCTGATCCGCTGCGAGTCATCGGCATTCGAGACTATCGACCAGAGGACCCCTTCCGATCCATCCACTGGAAAGCAACGGCTCGCGCACGAGGCATTCAGGTAAAGGTGCAAGAGCCTGTCACCACCCCATCACTGATGATCTTGCTGAATCTGGACACGTTTGACTACTTCTGGGAAGGACTCGATCTGGATGGAGCTGAAGAGTGCATCGAGGCCGCCGCCTCCATAGCAATGTGGGGGCTGGAACTTCGATACTCGGTTGGGCTTCGAACGAATGGGCTCGTTTCGGGATCGGATCAACCGCTGCGAGTGCCAGTGGGCAGGGGTACTGAACAGACCAGCTTTCTGCTTACAGGCCTGGCTCGCATCGGAGCGTTCTCCACGGTTTCGTTTGCGCATGCGTTTGCTTTGGAGGCGCCTCGTTTGCCGCTCGGCTGCACCGTCGTTGTCGTGACGTCGATGATGTCCGCGGACCTTGAGACCCAGCTGGCCAGCTACGTTTCGCGAGGAGTTGGCACAGTCCTGGTGCAAGTCGGCAAGGACGCTCCGATATTGCTCAGCGGACTGACGGTCGTGAACTGGGAGGACCTGAAGAGTCCAGCAGGGATGGAGCATC
>JBGTJM010000598.1:0-3667 GCA_041745115.1 Thermomicrobiales bacterium | reverse complement strand
ACGAATGGGCCAAGGTGATCGGGCTGAAGTACTGCCGTCTGAGTACATCCCCAAACAATCCCTGGCGAATGCCACACGGTACTTCACCCCTCAGCTGAAGGAGTACGAGACGATCGTACTCAACGCCGAAGACATTCTCTCCGAAATCGAGACAGACGTGTTCAAGCGTGTCCTGTCCGAGGTCGCCGGAGCGGCTAGCCGACTCCTCGATCTGGCTGCGACTATTGGGCGAATCGATGTCCTGGCCACCCTTGCCGACGTCGCCGTCGAGCGGAATTATGTCCGGCCGATCCTTGACGATGGATTGTCACTCGAAATAGAGCGTGGGCGTCATCCCGTGCTCGAAACCGTGCTCGAAGCGGGACAGTTTGTGTCAAATGATGCCAGCCTCGATTGCAACGACGCCCAGATCATCATCCTGACGGGTCCAAATATGGCTGGCAAGAGCAGCTGGCTCAGGCAAGTGGCGTTGATCGTATTGATGGCTCAGATCGGATCGTTTGTTCCGGCCCAGCGGGCTCGCATTGGACTCGTCGATCGTATATTTACCCGGATCGGCGCCCAAGATGATATCGCTACCGGCCAGAGCACCTTTATGGTTGAAATGCTGGAAACAGCGAATATCCTGAACCATGCGTCGCCGAAAAGCCTTGTCGTTCTCGATGAAATCGGGCGAGGAACAAGTACCTATGATGGATTGGCGATCGCCAGGGCCATTGTCGAATACATCCACAACACGCCCCGGCTTGGCTGTAAGACGCTCTTTGCCACGCATTATCACGAGCTCACTGAGCTCGCGGTTATTCTGCCAAGGGTCCGGACATACCGAATGGATGTCCTCGAAGAAGGCAACCGCGTTGTGTTTCTGCGCCAGGTCGTACCGGGAGCAGCTGATCGCTCCTACGGGATTCATGTTGCAGAGCTGGCCGGTATTCCGGGAGCTATCGTTCGTCGCGCTTCTGAGGTGCTCAATGACCTCGAATCGATGGCTCGCTCCGGCTCAGAAATGCATCGACGCTCAGCGGCAATGTCGTCACCGGTGCCAGAATCTGCGCCTCAGTACCAGCTCACAATGTTTGGTGAACCCGATCCGGTTCTGAAAAAGCTTCGTGATCTCGATGTCGAGTCGCTAACGCCGATCGAGGCGATGACCAAGTTGTATGAGCTGAAACAGAGCATAGACAAGCCGCAGTAGGCACAGTGATCGGCTTCTTCGGTCGCCAAAAACCGGATGCCACTGCCGAGTCTTACGTTCTATCAGCCATTTGAGTACGCAACGAGAGTTCCATACGCGCTCGGTGCAGCCTGGCACGCTCCTTGCTTCCTCACGATCCGACGAGATCAACGCGTACTCGCGGATTTATGAGACCAGGAACAGGAGCAGACATGATTCAGTTTGGATACACGCTTTCCTCAGAAGAACAAAGTCCTCTCGAATCAGTTCGCTATGCCGCCCGTGCTGAAGAACTCGGGTTCGAGTTCCTGATGATTTCGGATCATTATCACCCGTGGGTGAATGAGCAACCTCACAGTCCATTTGTCTGGTCGACCATTGGCGCGGTTGCGGTTGAAACCGAGAAAATCAGGCTTGGAACGGGAGTCACTTGTCCAACCTTTCGCTATCACCCTGCTATCGTCGCCCAGGCAGCTGCGACCTGCCAGGAGATGATGGAAGGCAGGTTCTTCCTCGGGCTTGGCACTGGAGAGAATCTCAACGAACACATCATAGGCGAAGGATGGCCGGCGTATCGCGTGAGACGGGAAATGCTCGAGGAATCAATCGAGATTATTCGGCTGCTTTGGGAAGGTGGCGAGCAAAGCCACTACGGCCCCTATTACACCGTTGAAAATGCCAAGATATACACACTTCCAGAACAACTCCCGCAGATCATCGTGGCGGCGGGTGGGCCGAGTTCCGCGGAACTTGCAGGACAACTCGGAGACGGCCTCTGCTCTACGTCTCCAGACGAGGAAGTGGTCAGCGCGTTCGACAAGGCAGGCGGTTCCGAAAAGCCGAGATATGGCCAGATAACTATGTGCTGGGCAGAGAACGAGGAGGAATCGATTGCGACGGCGCTTCGAGTTTGGCCAAATGCGGGCTTGAGGGGAGAGCTCAGCCAGGAGCTACCAACTCCTACACACTTCGAGCAGGCCACCAGCCTCGTCCGGGAAGAAGACATTGCGAAGGCCATTGTGTGCGGTCCGGATCCCGACAAGTATATGCAAAAGGTTACCGAATACGTTGATTCCGGCTTCGACCACATCTATCTTCACCAGGTTGGGCCTGATCAAGAAGGATTCTTCCGTTTCTACAAGGAAGAACTAGAGGCATCACTTCTTGAGATAGGTAGCGAAAGTGCGCGACAAGCCATGAATGCATAGACTCTGTGAGATCACGTGACGGCGATAAACGAACGACACAACGTTGCCGACTGCCTTCAGATGTTCATCTCAGTGATCGTCAGGCGATTGAGGGGCGGTGTTGGCCGAAGCCAGTCGCCTGCTCGAATGCATGTCCCAGCTGGAGCACGCCCAAATCGTCTCTGAACCTACCGACAATCTGAAGTCCGACAGGCAATCCATCATCGGTAAATCCAGCCGGCACCGACATAGCCGGAGACCGGGTCACGGTGATGTAATAGGCGGTCTTCATCCAGGCAATGTAATTCTCCATTGGCACGCCGTCGACCTCTTGAGGGTATCGCCACTCGGCAGGGAACGGGGGCACCTGATTCACCGCGCAGAGGATGAACTCGTACGTTTCCATGAATGTGCGGACTCGCTGGAAGAGTGACTCCTGCCGAGCCATCGCTTTGCCGATAGCGGCCGCTGACATCGTCAGTCCTTTTTCGATGTTCCACACTGCCTCTGGTTTCATCTGATCGCGATCTCGTTCAAACGTGTCGACATTTCCGGCCGCGAGCATCCCGGCCCGCAGGTCATGGAAGATCCCGTCCGCGTCATGCAGGTCGGGCGCGATATCGTCGACGATGCAACCGAGGGCCTCGAACGTTTCCCGCTGCCTCGCGAGCGTGCTGCGTACCCTCGGATCGAGTGGCAGGCCACCGAGGTCAGGGCACCAGGCCACTCTCACTCCCTTGAAGTCCCGCCCGAGCGACTGAATGAACGTGTCTCGTTCAACCGGGTAGGCTAGCTGGTCACGGGCATCAGCGCCGGCCATGACACTCAGGAGCAAGGCTGCGTCCTCGACTGACCGTGCCATTGGCCCCTTCACTCCGGTCCCAATCCATGGGTACGCATTTGGCCATGACGGAACCAGCCCGGGAGAAACGCGAAAACCGACGACATTGTTGAAGTTGCCCGGATTCCGGAGCGAGCCACCCGAATCAGAACCGTCAGCCAGCGGTAGCAATCCAGTGGCCAGGGCCGCCCCTGCTCCACCGCTGCTGCCACCAGCGCTTTTTGTCTGGTCGTAGGGATTTTTTGTTGCTCCAAAGACCGGGTTGAACGAATGAGAGCCCAGGCCAAATTCCGGCACATTGGTTTTGCCGATGATCAGAGAACCTGCATTCCGGATCCTCTCGACAATCAGGCAGTCCGCTTCGGGGTAATCGTTGGCATGCAACGGTGACCCCTTCGTTGTAGGAAAGCCGACAGCGTCGATCAGGTCCTTGACGGCATGCGGCAGCCCGTGAAGAGGGCCAAC
>JBGTJM010000597.1:0-2077 GCA_041745115.1 Thermomicrobiales bacterium | reverse complement strand
GCGATCGAGACATAGTTCGGCCAACCGGGATCGGGAATCAGAATCTCATCACCCGGCTCGATGATCGCGTAGGTCGTCACGGCTATGGCGTTGACTCCTCCGGCGGTGACGAGTGTCTGAGCCGGATGGACGTCGAAACCCCATTTAGCGGTGTATCGATCGGCGATCGCCTGGCGGAGCGAGGGCAATCCGTAGTTCGAGGTGTAGCGGGTAAATCCGGCAGTTGCAGCCTCATGCGCAGAATCGATGATGTGCTGAGGTGTTCGGAAGCTGGGTTCGCCGACTTCGAGGTGGATCACGTCGTCGTGGACAGAGGCACGTTCCATGATCTCCCGGATTCCAGATCGAGGAAGATTCAGCGCTCGGCTGGATAGTTTGGGCATGGTTTCTCCATTGGCTGCTTGCTAACGCGTCATTCGGCATTATCGCAAAGACCAACGCGCTCGTTGTTCGCTGGGCGATTCAGGTCGCCTGACGCAGGTTGGATTACCGCGATTGAACGCGCGGAGATACACGAGCTTCTGCCTGCCGTGGCTACATATGAATTGCGTGACCGAGCCAGTCGTGAGCTGCTTCTCCGATGACTTCAGAAATGGTCGGATGCGGATGAACCGAGATCGCCAGTTCTTCTGGTGTGCTATCGAGAAGGCGAGCAAGAGCCGCCTCTGCAATCAGTTCTGTCGCATGTGGACCGATGATGTGGACCCCGAGAAGGTCCTGAGTATCGGCGTCCGCGACAATCTTGGCGAATCCGTCTGTGTGTCCGGCGATTCCGGCCTTGGCGTTGGGCTTCATGGGGAACTTCCCGACTTTGACATTGAAGCCGCGCTCCTTAGCCTTCTTTTCGCTGAGACCGATGCTGCCGATTTCTGGTTCGCAATAGGTGCAGGAAGGTGAATTCATCTCCTCATCGAGAGGAAACGGATTGAGGCCGACGATGTGCTCGACCGCGATGATGCCATGATGCATTGCGGTGTGGGCGAGGAGCTGTTTTCCATTCACATCGCCGATCGCGTAGATGTTCGAGACGTTGGTGCGCTGCATGTCGTCGGCAGGAATGTAGTCGCCGTCGGTCTTGATACCGACGGTATCCAGGCCAATGTTTTCAATGTTCCCCTGGCGACCAACAGCGACGAGCAGAGCTTCGGCGTCGACCGTGCTTTCTTTGCCCTTTTCGTCCTTCAGACGCATGGTGACTCCCTTTTTGCTGACGTCGATGTCGCTCGAAGTTGGTCGAGCGCCGGCGACCAGATTCATCTTTTGTCGTTGAAACGACCGGGTCAGTTGCTGGGAGACTTCATGATCTTCGAGCGGCACGATGTTGCCGACCAGCGTGGTCTTCGATCCGTACCGATGGTATGCAGAAGCCCACTCGACGCCAGTGGCGCCGCCACCGCGAATTATGAAGCTGGCTGGCAGTTTTTCCAGAACCACCGCATGATCGGAGTTGATGACGCGAACGCCGTCGAACGGAACGTCCTTGATGGGACGCGGGCGTGAGCCGGTGTTGATGATGATATGGCTAGCTCTGAGGCTCAGGGGCGAGCTCCCATCGTTCGGGGTCACTCCGACGGTGTTGGCATCCAGCAACTTGCCTCGACCCATGAAGACGGGAATCTTGTGCTTCTTCTCGAAGAGAAAAAGGAGTCCCTTGTATTGTCCTTCGACAATCTTCAATGAACGCTGCAGTGCGCCGTCGTAGTTGAAAGAGATATCGCCAGCAATGTCGACTCCGAACTCCGCTGCCCGCTTCACTTCATCGAAGACGTCAGCAGACTTGAGGAATGCTTTGGTTGGAATGCAGCCGCGATGGAGGCACGTTCCTCCCAGGATCAACTCCTCGACTACGGCGACATTCAATCCAAGCTGTTTGGCCCGGATTGCGGCGACGTACCCACCGGTGCCACCACCGAGGACGACCAGATCGAATTCATGCGTAGGCGCCGCTACTTCGGGCATTGGTGATCCTGTTCCTCCGTCGATCGAGCGTAGATTGCGAACAATCGACCGTGGCCGGCAGGCTGGAAAGCGCGCAGACCGGCGAGTCTTTCTATCAGGCCAAAGTATACGCCCGGAT
>JBGTJM010000596.1:0-5199 GCA_041745115.1 Thermomicrobiales bacterium | reverse complement strand
AGCGACCTTCCCACAACCTCTTTGGCCCTCCGTGCGAGATACCCATGGTCGGCCGTGCCTTTGGGTTGCCGATCGATAGCACGACGCAACTCGGCGGCAGCAGCATCAAGTGCTGCGCGATCAATTTCCTTGTGAAGCAACTTTCCTGTGAGATCAGGTCCAGCGATAAGGCCGCCGGTATCCTTTCTAATTACAAACGTCACGATCACCAAGCCATCCTTTTCGAGGTTCTCCGGATCGCGAATCACAAAATTGGCCGCAGACCGGTCGCCCAACCTGTCCACCAGAATCGAGCCTGATTTCACGTGCCTGGGCTGAGTCACCTTGTTCGCGGCAAACTCCAGGACACCGCCAATCTCGGGAAAGTACACTCGATCGGCCGATATCCCGATTTCCATGCAGAGTTCTCTGTAGAGGGTCATGTGCCGGTATTCACCATGGATTGGCACGGCGAACTGGGGCCGCACCAATTTGAGCATCTTGACGAGTTCATCGCGGCTGGCATGCCCGGACACATGAACGCCCCGCTCAACCGGACTGTAGACGACCCGTGCTCCTCGCCGAAACAGGTTATCGATCGTTCGCGAAACTGTTTCCTCATTGCCAGGCACCGGAGTCGCTGAAACGATAACAACGTCTTTCGCAGCAACTCTGATCTTGGGGTGTTCGTTCATCGCGATCCGGGCAAGAGCCGCTGCGGGCTCACCCTGACTTCCGGTAACGACAAGCAAACGTCGATTGGGCGGCAGTCGCAGTGCCTCATCGAGCTCTACCAGAACCCCCGGCTTTGGTTTCAGATACTCGAGACCCAACGCAACGCGGGTGCTCTGTTCCATACTTCGGCCAGCAACAGCCACCACGCGGTTATGCTCTGAAGCAGCATCGATCGCCATTTTCAGTCGACTGATATTCGATGCAAAGCTCGCGAGAATGACCTGACCTTTGACCTCACCTATTACCCGCCGGATGGTGTCATAGACGACCTGCTCAGACGGCGTTTCGCCCGCATTTTCGACGCGAACGGTGTCGGAAAGGAGGGCGAGAACGCCTTCATCACCGATTCTCCTCAGTCTGGCTTCATCAGTTGGGTTCCCCATCACCGGAGTGGGATCGAACTTGAAATCAGCAGTGTCGACAATGATTCCAAGAGGAGTACGAATCGCAATAGCATTGGTGTCAGGAATCGAATGCGTCACGTGAATGAACTCGGCGGATAGTTTGCCAACCTGAACGCGCTGCCCTTCAGCAACGGTATGCAGCTCAACCATCTTGTCGAACCGGTGCTCTCGCAACTTCGCGTCGAGCAGCCCAATCGCCAGTGGAGAGCCATAGACCGGAATTTTCTTCGTTGGTTTCAACTGATGCAGAATGAACGGCAGACCACCAATATGGTCCTCGTGTCCGTGTGTAATCAGAATGGCCCGGAGGTTGTTTATGCGCTCTCGGACATACGACACATCCGGCACGACAAGGTCGATGGCGAGCTGGTCATCTTCAGGAAACTTTCCTCCTGCGTCCAGTAGAATCAGATCATCCTCGAATTCGACCACCGTCGCGTTCTTACCGACTTCGCCTACTCCCCCCATAGGTATGATGCGGACCCGTCCTTTGGGGCCTGGCTGCGACTGATCTGGAGCAGCACTACCTTCCGGGGAGCGCCCTGCCGGGCGGCGTCTCCGTGATCGCTTGGAAGGCTCGGAACCGGTTTGGGGCTCAGGGCTCGAAACGACTGCGGCCGAACTATTGGCCGCTGGTGCTCCGGATTGTGTTTTTCGGTTGCGATTGCGTTTTCTCTTTGCCCGCTTCTGCGGACTATCTGTAGGTTGGTCCATATGGCGTCTTCCTTGTACGTTGCACGGCATCGAAACAAAGCGAGCCGAGCCAAATATCTGATACGTAATCACATTGCTTGTGAGCAGGCGGACCGGCCACCGTTTCAGCCAAAGAGGTTCTCGCAAACGAAGCATTTGCGCGTAACCTCGGCCACCCGGGTAGTATTGTACGTTTGCTGTGCAATTGCGATTGCCCAGCGACCAGGATTCTCGCTTTCTGACTGGAGGAATCGTCGCGGTGCAGATCTCGCTTTTTGGCACCGGCTATGTGGGTCTGGTTACTGGCACCTGTTTTGCGGCTGCTGGAAACGACGTCGTTTGCGTTGATATCGATCCCGATCGAATCGACCAGCTCAACTCCGGGATTTGTCCAATCTACGAGCCTCGATTGCAGGAAACCATGGTTCACAACCAGCAAGCAGGTCGACTTCAGTTTACGACTGACGCCGCTGCTGGCATCGAGCATGGTGACGTCATATTCATCTGTGTGGGCACACCTCCCCGCGACGACGGCTCATCTGATCTCAGCGCTGTGGAATCCGTGGCTCGAACGATCGGACAGCACCTGAACCGACCCGCCATCGTCGTGAACAAGTCAACTGTGCCTGTAGGAACCGGGGAGCGAGTCCAGCTGATAATTGGTGATGAACTATCAGCACGTGGCGCCTCCACCGACGCCGTCGTAGTTTCCAATCCTGAGTTCCTCAAAGAAGGCGCCGCAATTGAGGATTTCCAGAAACCGGACCGAATCATCATCGGGACCACGAATCAGCGCGCAATCGACATCATGCGCGAGCTGTACTCGCCATTCAATCGCAATCATGATCGGATCATGGTCATGGACATGCGATCAGCCGAATTCACAAAATACGCTTCAAATGCAATGCTCGCGACGAAAATCAGCTTTATCAACGAGATGGCGAACATCGCTGAACGAATCGGAGTCAACATCGAAAGCGTGCGGGTCGGCATCGGATCTGATCCGCGCATCGGCTACTCATTCATCTATCCGGGCGTTGGATTTGGTGGCTCCTGCTTTCCCAAGGATGTGCAGTCGCTCGAACGGGAAGCCGATCTGATCGGGTACGACGCTCAATTGCTGCGGGCGGTCAATGCCGTCAACAATCGCCAGAAACAGATTCTCTTCGAAAAGATCTCATCGTACTTTGGCGGCAATTTGCGCGGGCGAACAATTGCGATATGGGGGCTGTCATTCAAACCGAATACCGACGACATGCGAGAAGCGCCGAGCCGGGTCCTGATGGAGGCGCTTTGGGAAGAAGGCTGCAAAGTGCAGGCATTTGACCCTGTCGCCGCCAATGAGACGCGCAGACTCTATCCGGAACCAATCCGTGATGGCGTTCTTTCACTCGCAGACGACGCCTACAGTGCACTAGCCGGTGCAGACGCACTGGCAATCTGCACCGAATGGCGCGAGTTCCAGATGCCCGACTATCGAGCGATTGAGCAATCACTGGTTCAGCCTGTCGTTTTCGACGGAAGAAATCTGCTCGATCCAAATCGCGCGGCAGAGGAAGGAATTACCTACTACGGTGTTGGGATTGGCAGCAATGGATGGCACAAGTAGCCATCAAGCTACTTGCGCCAGAATCCCCCTTCTGAGTGAATGACCTGACCAGTCACCCAGCCTGCAGCATCACTCACGAGGAATCCCACAAGCTTGGCCACGTCAACCGGCGTTCCAATCCGTCCAAACGGCAACTTGGTGATCAGCTCGGCTCGGAGCTCGTCTGAGATCCAGCCACTGTCGGTTGGCCCTGGATTGACCGCGTTGATCGTAATGCCATCCTTGGCAAGCGTCGGATACACGGTGCTCGTGAAGGCTTCAACGGCGCCTTTCGAGGTTGCGTAGGCGACTTCGTCAGGCATTGGTCCCTGGCCCTGACCCGACGTCAGGTTCACCACTCGGCCAGGAAAGACCCCGGAATACTGGTCAGCGAACGCTCTGGTCAGAAGCGCCATTCCCCTCACATTCACCGCGTAGTGGCGATCCATCATCCCGGCATCTATCTGATGGATGTCGCCTTGCTCGGACACCGCCGCGTTGTTCACGAGGACAGTCACGTCTCCCATCAAGTTGTGCACTTTCCGCATGAGCTCGGCTGGTGCAGTTTCTGACGAAAGATCCGCCTCGATTCCATGCGCCTTCACGCCCAATGTCCTGAGTTCATCTTCGAACAAGGCGCCGAAGTTCTCCTCATTGCCCCAGGGCGCAGCACGATCGTACGGGCTCCAGAACGAGTACACGATGTTGTGTCCGATAGTAGCGAGCTCGGTACAGATAGCCGCACCAATGCCCTGACGCCGCCCGACCCCAGTAACCAGCGCAGTGCGATTCAAGAGAAGTCTCCTTCGTGCAGAAGCTATCCGGACACTCACCGCATCCCAGGACCTTCAGCGATATACTGCCACGCGTGCATTCGCCTGTGCCCGCGGCACCGGCAGATTGTTCTTTCAATCGGTTCGGCGCGGGCAGACCTGAGGATATGGGAGTGGTGTGGGAGCTGAGCAAATCAGGGAACTCTTTCTGCTCGATCCGAGCGTGACGTTTCTAAACCATGGTTCCTTTGGGGCCTGTCCAAAGCCTGTTTTCTCCGAATACCAACGCTGGCAGCTCGAGCTCGAGCGTCAGCCTGTCGAGTTTCTCGGGCGGCGCGCAGACGATTTGTTGCTCGAAGCTCGCCAACGACTCGGAGCATATTTGAATGTGCCGGCTGATACGCTCGTTTTCGTAACCAACGCTACGGCCGGAGTGAACACCGTTATCCGTTCACTTGACCTGGAGCCGGACGACGAGGTTCTGACAACAAATCACGAGTACGGCGCCTGCACAATGTCGTGGGACTGGCTGCTCGGCAAGGTCGGGGCCCGCCTCGTGAAGCACGAGATACCTACCCCCGTGGTTGAACCTGAGGAGCTTGTCGAGTCATTTCTGAGTTCCGTAACGGACCGAACCAAGGCGATTTACCTCAGCCACATTACCTCTCCGACAGCGCTGATTCTGCCTGTTCAGCAAATTTGCAGCCGAGCCCGTGAAATGGGGATTCTCACGATCATCGATGGAGCACATGCCCCCGGCCAGATCGCGCTCGATCTCGAAGCCCTGGGTGCTGATATCTACACCGGGAACCTGCATAAATGGCTATGCGCTCCGAAGGGAGCCGGTTTTCTTTACGTTCGTCCAGAAGAACAGGCCTGGATTGAATCGCTCATTGTCAGTTGGGGATGGGGCCGAAGCGGCACGCTGGGAGATTCGACCTTCGTGGAACGCAACCAATGGCAAGGGACTCGGGACATTGCCGCTTGGCTTGCGGTGCCGGCTGCAATCGACTTTCAGGAACAGAAC
>JBGTJM010000595.1:0-12864 GCA_041745115.1 Thermomicrobiales bacterium | reverse complement strand
GGTTCAGGAGTGCTGGCAGCGACGGTCATCGCGGAGTACCCGAAAGCTCGTGCGACACTCGTGGACTTTTCGGGGCCGATGCTTGCTGCCGCGAGGGAGGTGTTTTCCGAACCGCCGCACCGACTGGTAGACGTCGACTTTTGTGATCCAGGATGGATCGAGACAATCTCCGACAGAGCACCTTTCGACGTTGTGGTGTCTGGCTATGCCATTCATCATCAGCCGGACGAGCGCAAACGGGGACTGTACGCGGAGATCCATCAGTTGCTGACACCGGGTGGCCTGTTCATCAACGTCGAGCATGTGGCGTCGCCTTCAGATTGGGTTGCCGCGATCAATGACGAGCTTTTCGTCGAAAGCCTTTTCGAGCATCATCAACGAATTGGGTCGGGGAAGTCTCGAGAGGAAGTGGCGGCGGAGTTCGTGCATCGACCGGACAAGTCTGCAAATATCCTGGCGCCGGTGGAAGATCAGTGTGGGTGGTTGCGGGATGTCGGATTCGAGGACGTGGATTGCTACTTCAAGGTGTTCGAGCTGGCGGTGTTTGGAGGACGGAAGAAGGTCGGGTGATAGCTGCCCATCGCCAGGGTTTCGGACTTTTGATGTTGTCCGGGGAGTTACCAGGTGAAGTGTGCGGCTAGCTCGACTGCGGTGATACCAGATTCGATCTGCATGTTGGCAGGGTGAGTATGGCCCGGCGGCAATCATCGACACGGAGGTTGATGGCTACGAGGTCACCCGATTCGATCGGCAGATCGGCAATCGCGGTGTTGCGACCCACACTGTTGCTGGCACACTGACGTCTTCCTCCCGCGCGATCGCTCACGTGTTCTTTCCTGTCCGTTTCATTCGCGATACCCTGCCTCAGAAACGCCTTTCACCGATCTCAGAGTCGGTACTGCAAGGAGAGATACGGATGCTTACGGAAGATCAGAGACGACTTGCCCGAATGGTTCTCGTTTCGGAGCCGAGTCTTTCTGACGCGGCTGCCCGGTTTTCGATTTCCGAGAAAGATCTGAGTGAACTGCTCAAGGAGTATCTGGAGGAGAAAGCGAATCCGGGCCCATCGGTGGTGAGTGCCCGAGTCAAGTCCGGCGCTCAGATCCACCGGGATGAGCGGGGTATTCCGCACATTCGTGCCGATGATCCGTATGATCTCTTTTTCGCACACGGCTACGCACAGGCTCAGGATCGACTCTGGCAGCTCGATTTCCTTCGCCGCCAGGCGCATGGACGGCTCGCCGAGATATTTGGGCCAGACAGACTCGAGAGCGACATTCTTTCGGAAACGATCGGTATTTCGGAGATTTCGCGAAAAGCTCTCGATGCTTCTCATCCAGAAAGCCGGGACGCATTTCAGGCATTCGCCGATGGGGTGAACGCTTGGATGCACGATCTGCCTGGTGGCCTGCCTGTGGAGTTCGAGATCCTTGATTATGAACCAGAGCCCTGGAAGCCTGTCGATTCGATCGCCATCATGCGGCGATGGTACTGGTATCTCACGGGCAGGCTTCCCGTCATTTCAACTCCAGAGGCGGTTCGCGCAGGCATTGGCGATCTCGAGTCAGCATATTTCCAGCCGGATGGCAGAACTGAATACATCGTCCAGGCCGGTGATTATGCCCCTGATCCTGCCTGGCCTGACCTTCCCGCTGCGGAAGGAGTGGAGGTGTTCTGGGGTTCTGCTGACGGCGTAGGCAGCAACAACTGGGCGGTGGGACCGGAGTTGACCACCAGTGGCCACCCCATGGTTGGGTCGGACCCCCACGTGTTCTACACCGTACCGGCCGACTGGTATGACGTTCACCTGCACGGAGCTGGATACGACGTGATCGGCATGACCTATCCGGGGGTGCCGATGATCCGCTTTGGCAGGAACCGGACTATGGCCTGGGGCATAACGAACAATATCTGTCTGCAGCGTGACCTTTACGTGGAGCGGCTGGCTCCAGGTGACCCTGAGTCATATCTGGATGGTGACTCCTGGAAGCCAATCGAACACCTGGCGCGAGTGATCCCGGTGCGTGGCGCATCGTCGCATCAGCTCGATCTGCGATTCGCGCATGGACGTCCTATTGTCGACCATCTTGTAGCTGAGGCAGCGTTGCCTCGCAATTTGTGGAGCGGCGATCGGGGTGAAGACACGTGTCTCACGCTTTCATGGGTGGGGTTCGAGTCGTCCGACGAGCCGAAAGCCCTGCTGGATCTTGGTCGTGCCGCAACCGTCGCCGATGCTCGCCAGGCGCTGTCTCTCTGGCGATGCCCGACCTGGAATTTCGTCCTGGCCGACTCAGATGGCGCGTTTGGCTACCAATGCTCCGGCGCGATACCGCTGCGAGGGAGGGAGCATCGAGGCTATCGAGATGGCAACGACCCGATTGACGCATGGCAGGGATACATTCCGTTCGAGGGGATGCCTCGGGCCGAAAACCCGCCAAGGGGATGGGTGTCGAGCGCGAACAATCCCACCGCGCCTCCAGATTTTCCGTATCCGCTTTACGGTACGTGGGCAGTAGAAGATCGAGCGTCTCGCGCCGTGGAATTGCTAAAGGAGCACGCGCCACACACTGTCGAAACGTTCAAAGCGATGCAGAACGATGTATTGTCCGGTCGTGCCTCACGCGGTGCGCCGGCTCTTGCTTCGATCATCGAAGAGATGGGTGGCACTCAACGTGGCCCGGTGGCAGAGGCGCTCCGGTCGTGGGACTACCGTCTGGATGTCGAAAGTACGGGCGGAGCAATTTTCCATGTCTTTTTCTGGCGATGGCATCAGCACGTGGTGCGACATCGATTTGCCGAGCAGCTGGTTCCGCTGGTCCAGGATGCGGGCTGGGGGTTGAGCAGCTCCCTCCTTCTCAAGAACGATTTAGAATGGTTCGATTCAGACGATCAGCGGAAGCGTTCTGTGCTACTGGCGCTGGACGAAGCCATTGCATGGCTGAGCGATCGACTGGGTGGAGCCATGGAGTCGTGGAAGTGGGGAGATATCCATCGGCTGGGGGCTACCCACCCGGCGGCTCGAACCCCGCTCCAGCATGACCTTCTCGACATGCCGTTGCGACCGCATCCGGGTGGAGCGGGCACCCTTTCCAGCGCGTTTTACTCGCCGCCGGGCACGTTCGACAACAAGATCGGTCCGAGCTATCGCATCGTATCGGTGCTCGATGAGGGTGCAGAAACGCATACGATTACGTGGCCAGGGCATTCGGGCCATCCCGGTAGCGCGCACTATGCCGATCAGGTCGACCAGCATCGGATGGGCGAGTATGTGCGCATTCCATTTCGCTGGCAGGACGTGGAGCAAAACACGACGTTTCGCCAGGACCTGGTTGCGGGTTGAGCGTCGAACCGAGAATCGAGCGCGGGTGAGGCAGCGCGGGACAGCGGCCGTGGCAGAATAGAGCGGATGAACCGATCCGAATTGGCGACAGGGACAAAGGGCGCTTGAATCTGAGTGGTCTGCCAGTCAACATCCGGGGCCGCATCGCGAATGCATGGTCCGACATTGCGTCGAGTCTGTGGTTTGTTCCGTCGCTCATCGTAGCTGGAATGGCGGGACTGGCGATCGTGATGGTTGGCATCGATCGGGTTCTCTGGGATCGCGGCGTCTTCGACAACGGCTTCGGTATTTTCCGAGGCGGAGTCGATGGCGCCAGGGGCGTGCTTGCTGCAGTTGCCGGGTCTGTTATCGGCGCTGCTGCGACCGTGTTCTCGATCACCGTAGTGGTGCTGCAACTGGCGTCGAGTCAGTTCACGCCACGTGTGGTGAAGAATTTCACCGCCGACCGCCGATTTCAGATCACGCTCGGGCTGTTGCTCGGGGTGTTCGCATACAGCCTCATCGCTCTCTGGTCAGTGGGCCGCGAGCGCGATGACGCGACACCCTTCATTCCGACGTTCACTGTGGCACTGGGCATGATTCTGGCGATGGTCAGCGTCGGAATGCTGATTCTGTTCATCAATCGCGTTGCCAGTATGATCCAGGTTGCCGATCTCATCGAACGCGTAACGGACGAAACGATCGAACAGGTCATTGCGGTCTATCCGGAACAGTCGGAGGCGGGGTCACAGGCGGCGTCGAGCATCGACGTGGAGCTCACCGAGTCCGTGGCGATTCGCAGTGACTTTTCCGGGTACATCCGCTCAATCGATCACGATCTCTTGTTGACCGAAGCAGGTTCTCGCGATTGCACGATCTCCTTGAATAAGCATGTCGGTGATTTTGTGCTTCCAGCCACGATCATCGCTCGGGTGAAGCCCTTTTCTGAAGAGCAGGATGAACTCGCGAGTGCGATTCGGCAGGCGTTTATTTGCGGCCCAGATCGCACGATTGAGAACGACGTGGAACTGGGCATCCAGCGCATCGCAGATGTCGGGATACGGGCGCTGTCGCCCGGCGTAAACGATCCAACGACTGCGATGAACTGCATCGACCGATTGTGTGAAGTGCTCTACGAAGTGGCGTCGCGGAGCCCCTCGCCGAAGATCCGGTATGGTGAAAAAGGGGGCGTGTTGCTCTTCAACGACTCGCGGGATTTTGCGGATCTCGCTGAGCAGGCGTTTTCGCAAATACGGCATTTCGGGGCGGCTGACATGGTTGTGAGCAGCCGACTGGCGATCCGGCTTGGGGAGCTTTGTGAAACAGTGCCGGCGCCATATCGAGATGCATTGATTCACGAAGCGCGACTCATTGCCACGAGCTGCAAAGCGGCTGGAATGATTGCGGAGGACCTGCGCCGTGTCGAACGACGACTCGCATGGACAGCAACGTTCTCGCTCTCGTGATCGTGGCTAAGGCCGGGCGTTTGCTTTTCACGCAAAAGCGGGGTTCTTGAGCAGAAACGTCATTTGGCGGTCAATGGGAGAGAAGGGAGAAAGTCCTGCGATGTTGACAATGGAAGGTTCCTCGAAGCGACAGGAGGATTTTCGGAGAGCTGTCGAGCAGCAGGGGCTGGCTGGTGCGTACATCTCCAATCCGAGTGACATCTATGCGCTGACTGGCCTTTTGCTGAATCCGGATGAGGCGTCGGGGGAGTTTCCGGCGCTGCTCTGGGTTGGGGCAGATGGTTCAAGCTGGCTTGCTGCCCATCGCGATGATGGGGAAGCCGTCGTTGGCGATCGGTTGAGCTATGAATGGCACGTCATGTTCACCATGAATCCGGACCCCCTGCGACGACTCAACGACGTCGTGACAGCTCAGGTAGCGGGCGGGCAGCAACCAAACCGGGTTGGATATCAGGCAGAGTCGATGCCTCACCTGCTGGCAGACTCGATTGGGCGGGTGCAACGACCGTCTGAGTGGCAACCAGTCGATGATCTGCTGGCGAGGCATCGGATGGTCAAAGAGCCGGATGAGGTCGAGCTGTTGCGACGGGCTGCCGCGTGCACGCTCGCCGCATATGATGCGGCTCAGGCAGCGATCGCGCCGGGAGTCAGCGAGCTGAGCGTCAAAGAAGCCGGGCACCGCGCTGCGACCATGGAGGCTGGCGAGGTGATGTTCCACAACGGCGATTACCAGAGTGGTGAGTTCGGCGGGTTTGCGCGCAATCGACCGATCGAAGCCGGTGAGCTCTACGTGATCGATGGCTGGTCACGATTTCAGGGTTATTGGTCAGACCTCTGCCGCACCTTTCCGGTTTCCGAAGCAACGCCACTCCAGGCAGAGGTTCACGCGCATGTGGCCGATACACTGCGGGGAGTGGAGGAGCGTCTGAAGCCTGGTTTGCACACATCCGATCTGTGGCACTGGATCGATCAGCAGCTGCGGGAGCACCCGCATCTGCGTGAATCTGGTCTGACACATCATGGAGGGCACGGGATTGGGCTGCGGGCGCACGAGGCACCGGATATCAACCGGGACCGGGGCGGCGAACTGCGCGCTGGCTATGTCGTCAGCGTTGAACCTGGCGGCTATTCTCCGGAATTGAATGCAGGGATTCGCCTGGAGAACACCTTCTTGATCACTGACACGGGTTGCGAGAACCTGAGCGACTATCCGCTCGATTTGCCCAGCTAGAGCAAGTGCGGCAAGTAGTGCATTCAGCATTCACGCAAAGCGGTGGCGGCAATCTGCTGCGGCAGGAGTTCCTCGCTGACGCTCAGGATGACGTTGAGCCAAACCGAGCAAATCTTCAGCAAACCGCTTTGGCAAATGACCCTACCGACAGGAGCAACACCGACATGAGCCTGTATGAGGAGCTCGGAATACGAACCGTGATCAACGCTGCGGCGGCCCAGACCGCGCTGGGTGGTTCGCTGATGCCGCCGCCGGTTTTGCAGGCGATGGAGGACGCTGCCAAGTCGTTTTACGGCGTTGCAGAGCTGCATGACCGGATCGGAGCGCGGATAGCCGAGCTGACCAGGAACGATGCAGCCTGTATCACCTGCGGCGCCGCGGCGGGCATTCTGGTGGCAGTTTCAGCGGCGTTGACCGGAGAAGATCCGAAGCTCGTTCTTCAGATCCCTGACGTCACGGGGCTCCGCAGAACAGAGATCGTGGTGTTTGCGGCCCAATCGAACGGGTTTCTCTCAGCAGCTCGCGAAAGCGGAGCGATTCTGACTGAGGTCGAAGGTACTGCGGAGGCGCTTCGGCGGGGCATCTCGGAACTAACGGCGGCGGTGCTGTGGTTTGCTGGCCCGATGTGGGCAGAAGGAGCGCTCCCGCTCGAAGAGACCATTGCCATCGCCCATGAACAGGGAGTGCCAGTGGTCGTCGACGCGGCCGATCAGATTCCGCCGGTCGAGAACCTCTGGCATTACACAGCGGAACTGGGCGCTGACGTGGCGATCTTCAGCGGTGGAAAGGGTTTGCGAGGCCCTCAGGCGAGCGGACTGATCGTTGGGAAGCGGGAGCTGGTACGGGCATGTCGCACGAATAGTGGCCCGTCCCACAGCATTGCCCGTCCAGCGAAGGTGGGCAAAGAGGAAATGGCTGGGCTTCTAGCAGCCGTCAAGTATGCATTGGAAGAGGATGCTGAAGGAGCTAGAGCGGAATGGCGGTCGATTGTCGACTTTTGGCAGTCGGTCCTGCGCGACACGTCGGGTATTACGATCAGACAGGTGGAGCGCAGTCATTCCGGGCAACCGATTCCGCGCCTGATCGTCGGGCTGGAAAGTGCCGACGCTCGGGATACGGTCATATCAGCGTTGTGGGAGAGAAGTCCGCGCATTGCCGTTCTGCCGGAAGGGGACGTCTCCATTGGGCTCAATCCGCAGGCGATAACGGTGGACGAGAGCCGCCAAGTGCTGGAGGGGCTGCTGGAAGCGGTATCGCAGGTCGCGATTTCTCGCTCCGACGGAACGTGAAGGCGGGGCAGTTGCGGGTTGGCGCCTTCAATTTGACAGAAAGCGCCATTGCATCATATGCTTGGCATCGACCGTTGCGGGAACGCGATTGGCGTGTGCAGCGGTCGTTGTGTGCAAGCCGGGTTCATATTCCGGACACACATCCCCAGGTGCGCGGGTCCACCCCGCGCGACAGTACGCCACCGAACCCTCTCATTAGGCACAGCGCCGGGGTCGACGAGCCGTACTGACTGGCTTGAATCGATCATCCTGTTTTATCGTGCGCGCTGTGCAATAGAGGAATTCATTGTTGAATAACGTAACAGAAGTTATCGAGGCGACCGAAGCTACCGCATCGTTCGCTGATTTTCGCCTGAACCCGGTGACGGTAAAAGCGCTCACGGGAATGGGTATCGAGGTTCCAACGCCAATTCAGGCTGCCACTATTCCGGCGCTCCTGAGTGGGCAGGACGTGATCGGGCAGGCTCGAACGGGTTCGGGCAAGACGCTCGCCTTCGGCATTCCGGCGCTGGAAAACATCGACATGAACTCGCGGCATATTCAGGTCGTGGTGCTCACGCCGACGCGTGAGCTGGCGATGCAGGTTGCCAGTGTGTTCGAAGAGCTCGGAAAGAGCCGGGGCATCAAGGTCGGGTTGCTGTTTGGCGGCCGGGCTGAGGGTCCACAGCGATTGATGCTAAAGAAGGGCGTCCACGCGCTTGTTGGAACACCCGGCCGTGTGCTGGATATGCTCAATCAGGGGGCGCTCTGGCTGGACAAGGTTCGTTTCCTGGTGCTCGACGAGGCAGATGAGATGCTCGATCGCGGGTTCGCACCCGATGTCGAGCGGATTCTGGACCGCACCACGACTGCCCGGCAGACCGCAATGTTTTCGGCCACGCTGCCCGACTGGGTGCGAAAGACGGCCGACAAGCATCTGCACAACCCGGTGGTGATCAAGGTGGATCCGCGTCCGGAAGACAACGCGCCAATCGATCACGTGGCGTATGACATGGGCAATGTCGACAAACTGGCTGCCCTCAAAGACCTTCTTGACTATCAGGGAGAAGGTTCGATTATCATCTTTGGCCGCACGAAGCATGGGGTTAAGAAGCTTGCAAAGCAGCTGGAGCAGGCTGGATATCCAGTCGCCGCGCTGCAGGGGAATCTTTCACAGAACGCGCGTGACCAGGTGATGGCCGAGTTTCGAGCGGGCAAGGTCGGAGTTCTGGTGGCGACGAATGTCGCGGCTCGCGGTCTCGACATTTCGCATGTGGAGCTGGTCGTCAACGTCGAGCTGCCAGAGTCGCATCAGTTGATGACGCATCGCATCGGCCGGACAGGCAGGATGGGTCGCCAGGGACGCGCGATCACACTGCTGAGTGGCGAGGACGGTGCAAAGTGGCGACAGCTGGAGCGTGGATTTGGCCGGAGAGTGGCCCGCACTCGATGGGCCGGCGCTGCTTCAGCCATGGATGACGATCCTGAAGTGTTGCTGGCAAGCCAGCCTCAGGACACCGGAAGTCAGAGGTCGGCGAGCGCTCCCAGAAGCGAACGAGCGGCCCGTCCTTCGAGGCCTGCGCGAAAGCGCCAGGAGCCGATACGAGTGGACCAGGATTCTGCACGACCACGTACACCGGTCCAGCTTTCTGAAACCGGGTTCGATCCGGTTGCTCCTTCGAGCGGAGAGCGGCCTGCTGCAGCGTCGAGCCGGCAGCAACGGCCACCCCGATCGAATGCTGGCAGTGGCCAGGGGCGACCGGGCCAGGGGCCACGCTTTTCTATCGAATGCTCTGCGTGTGGCGCACAGACATCAGTGCCGTTCGAGCCGACAAATGGCCGTCCGGTCTACTGCCGGCCCTGCTACACCGCAATGCGCCCGGATGAGCCGGTGCGGAACCGATCGCGGTCTCGCCAGGACGGGCGACACGATGTGCGGTCCAGCGGCCCGGACATCACCTACGTCGACTAAACCCCGCTGATTGTCTTATCGGACATCCTGCCCCGTGCTGATTCTCATCAGCACGGGGCTTTTTTGTGCTCGGATCGGACTGGCCAGGAATGCGAATCAGACCAGGACTGCCTCGTCATCAGCCGGCGGATTGAGGCAACAGCGGCGCCTGGTCATGGGCCGGATCGAAGAAGGGCGATTGCGCCTCTTCAGGGATGGTGTCTGGCAAATCCCCGCGGCGATTGAGATAGAAGAGCGTTGCCGCCAGAATGGCAACCGGGTAGGCAATGGAGTAGACGATCGCGGAGAGCCAGTCGGCAGTGTTCAGCGTGATCGGGGTGAGCACCAGCATCAACATGGCGATGATCGGTCCGAGCAGACCGGTCATGAAAAAGAGCAGCAATCCGATGCCTGCCGACCGAAGCCAGTGGCCATCGACGACTGCGGCACTGAATCGCCGGGCATTCAACGGTTTGGCACCGTCGATGATCACAGCCTGGGCGACAAAGAGCCAGCGCACTCCAATGTAGATCGCAACAGGTGCCAGCACAATGGTTACCATCAGCGCAGCCACAATCAACGCTGTGATCGTGACGGCCCCAATCAGCTCCGGCAGCCGCCCGGCTGCAACCAACCATGATTCTCGCCAGCGATGACGGTCGTGACGGGTGAGCAAATAGGTGGCGTGGATAATCGCAGGTGCAACGAGCAGCCCCAAAACCAGCTGCTGGAATCCACCCAGGCCCAGCCCCATACTCCATCGCACAAATGAAGGATCGTCGGTCCAGTTCACGAATTCCGCGCCAAGATACGTTTTCGAGACCCACTGCTGAACGGTGTTTGCCAGCGATGCCACGACGAACACCGCTACGCTGGCGAGCAGGAAGACGGGCAGGTTGCGCGCATAGAGGGCGATGCCGCGTTTGACGTACCGCCAGGCCAGAACGCTGAGAATGAGTGGTGCCACCAGGATCGCCACGAGTAGCGCGGCGATTTCACGCCCGATACCCGGGAGCCGGGCCAGTAGAACTCCGGCGGCCTCGGTAATCGAGCAAAAGAGGGTGATCGGTCCTGGCCCGATCGTCTCGCTATGCGGCATTGCGATGCTGTACGAGCGGGCGTCATCAACCCACGAGACAGGGTGATTCCAGCGATTTCCGCTGGGACCGCGGGGACCGTTGAACTCCCAGGGTTGCCGTTCGCCCCAGCGACCGTCCCACAGGAGCCATGAGAATTCGCCATCCGGATCGATCACCTGGGGAATCAGGATGATCTCGACATCGGTCGAGATCGAAGGTGGATCGGTGTCGTCGCACCCGACTCCGGTGTTGCGGGCCCAGCCCAGCCAGATCGAGTGACCGTAATAGTTGGCGTGGGACCCTGATGAAGGAAAGACAATGAGCTGATCGTCGATTGTCTTCTCGACGCGTTCATCGTCCCAGGCGCGCCGCTCGGCGCCACCGTGCTGCGTCATGGCCACCGAAATGGGGTTGGTTTGGAGTGCTTCTTCGACTGTGGAGACATCCCAGGTCAACTGGACCATCTCCCAGTCGCCCTCGTGCAGGTTGTTCCAGTCGTTGTAGATGTACCAGAACCAGAATTGCAGCGCGAGACCCTCGATGCCATCCTCTGTGGCCACCCGGGCGTAGACCGTTGGCTGCAACCCGAGAAGCTCGGTGCGCTCACGCTCCCAGGTTTCAAAGTCGCAGCCAGGCTGAAGAGCTTTTCCCGGAAAATCCATGTAGGTTGTGGGGTTCTCGTTGGTCAGGTCCTCTCGGCCAGGTCCGGTCATCAGGACAGGGTCGGTCTCGGTGCGGGCTGAAACTTCACGCAGCTCGACTTCGGGGGCATCGAGGACTGATTCGACCGGTAGTGGTCGATATGGCTCGCCGTAGGGGCTGCAGGGTTCCGGCTGTTCCTGGAACATCACGAGCGGTTTGTAGCGGGTTGCCAGTTCCCACTCCGGTGCAACAGTTTCGGCGGGCTGGGCGAGCGCGACCAAGGGAAGTACGAGTGGAATCAGGAAGGAGATGAGACAGGCGACCAGCAAACCAGCCATGTGACCGCCTGCGAGCGACAGCAACCCTGCACAATCCGAACGGTCTTCTTGCACGAGATGCGCTCCCTGATTCCTGCGTCACAGCCGGGTGTCATTCTACGCGGTTACGCGCAGCGACCTCCGTTCAGGTCCGGTGCGCACGTGAGCTGCGGTGACTCAACGCATCCAATGCAGGCCTGGGCAAATGAGGTGCCGCGTCAAGCGGAATCGGCTCCGGTAGCTTGCCTCGGATATTCAGGTAGTAGAGGGTCGAGGCGATGATTGCCAGGGGAAACGTTGCCGCGAAGATCAGACTGGAGAGCGTTTCGCCTGTTTGCATCGAGACGCCTCCGAAAACGATCAGGGCGACGGCAATCACGGGACCGGGAACTCCGGTGATGAAACCGATCAACAGAGCCATGCCGAGGGTTTGACCCCAATGACCTTTCACAACGGAGGCGCTGGTCTGGCGGGCATCCAACGCCGCAGCACCGTCGATGATCACCGCATGTGGGGTGTAAAGCCATCTCACTGCAAAAAAAACGACTAAAGGAAGCAAAACGACCGTGGCCGACATCAGCAGGAGGACGACAACGGCCAGGAGCATGGCAGCGGTAGTGGTTGGAAGGCGGTGAAGGGCTGTTCGCCAGGATTGCCTAAGACTCGTGGGATCCTGGCGATAGAGGTCGTATGTCACATGAATGATGGCCGGCGCGACAAGCACCCCGAGAAGCAGTTGCTGGAGACCGCCAAGCCCGATCCCGAGCACGAATTGCGGCAGGGATGCCTCTCCGGACCAGCGCAGCAGGGTCGAGCCAAGGGTGGTGCGGTTGATGGCCCGCTCGGCAGCTGCACCGGCTATGGCGATTGGGTAGACGATCAGCCCGATGGTCAGAAAGAGGGGAAGGTGCCTCACATAGAGCACCAGGGCGCGCGCGACATATCGCCATGCCAGCATTGCAAACATGAGGGGCACGAGTGAAAGGGCGATCACGAGTGCAGCGATTTCCCGGCGGACTTCCGGCACTTCGGCCATCATCCTGCCAGCCAGACTGGTGACTGAACAGAACATGCGCATCGGCCCAGGCCCGACCGTGTCGCGGTGCGGGACCGCCACGCTTTCGTCGCGAATGTGATCGACCCAGGTGACAGGTGTCGTCCATTTTCCGCCAATGTTTGGTCCGCGCGGGCCACTGAACTCCCATCGCACGTGTTCGCCCCATCGGCCTTCGAAAAGCAGCCAGGCGAATGGACTGTCTGCTTCGATGACTTCCGGAATGCCGATCACTCGCAGTGGAACGCGCTCGGAGGGAGGGTCGGTGTCGTCGCAGCCAACGCCAGTGTTTGGAGTCCAGCCGATCCAGATCGACCTGCTGTAGTAGGCGGCGTGAGAACCGGACGAGACGTAAACGATCGCGTGCGTTCCTTCTCGCTCGAGCTTGTCTTCGTTCCATTCGGCGCGTTCCGCACCGCTGTGTTGGGCATACGCCACCGAAACGGGTGGCATCGTGAGGGCCTCGTCCACGCTGGAAACATCCCAGGTGAGCTGGATCATCTCCCAGTCGCCTTCATGGCGATTGTTGAAATCATT
>JBGTJM010000594.1:0-1595 GCA_041745115.1 Thermomicrobiales bacterium | reverse complement strand
GCTACGCGAAGTTCGTTCAACCGCGACACAATCGCCAGATCTCGCGATCTTTCCGTATAGCTCGTCGGGAAGGGGAATTTCGCTGCCGCCCTCATCGCCGGATGCCGGTACATCACCGCCAGCCGTCGTAACCCATCTTCGAGACGCAGGCGATCGCGTTCATCACTTAGCAGGTTGAGCTCCACATGAGGCTCAACATCCGGGCTGGAGGATCGAGCCCGCACCCATCCTGCCGAATAGGCTTTGTTCACCCAGATCAGAAACCCGCCCAGCTTCTGTCCCAGCGAATGCCAGCCGGCCCGATTGACGACAACCCCGTACATGTCCGTTTCGGCACAGCCATCGATACCAGATGAGTAGCGGAATCCTGCAAAGACATGCCGTCGCTGACTCCAGGGCTGCCGTGCATCTTCCATCAGCAACGAAGAAACCGCTATCTGCGGGTGCTCCTGCAGATTTCGTCCGACACCCTGCCGATGCGCGACGACGTCGATGCCGGCTTTCTGGAGCATTAATCCATCACCGATTCCCATACGTTGCATGAGAGTTGGAGTGTGAATGGCGCCGCACGCGAGAATGACTTCTTTCGCGTGAAGAGTACTCTGAGCGCCCATCGAGCTGCGGACGTCCACGCCCGTAACTCGAGAACCACCGCGGAGCAGTCGAAGAACCCGCGTGTTCGGGTACAAAGTCAGATTCGAGCGGCTGCGCACGTTCTGGTCAAGGTATGCCGTCGCCGTCGACGCTCGCCGATCGTGCTCGTTGTTGATCACGATCGGAAAATATCCAGGCTCAAAGTGCTCGTGCTGATCGAACGTGAATTGCAGGCCGCTTGCCACAAGCGCCTCTGCCGCAGCCCTGCTGAAACCGGGCCACTTCGCTTCGGGCACTCTTCTCAGTGGCAAGGGTCCTTCAGATCCATGCATAGGGCCATCGCAGTCCAGATCGCGTTCGAGTTTTCGGAAATACGGCAACACATCCGACCAACCCCAGCCGAGAGCGCCGAGTGCCTCCCATTCGTCGTAGTCACCGGGTGCGCCCCGATTAGCCATCATGCCGTTGATGGATGAACCCCCACCCATCACCCTGGCCTGCTCGTACCGTCTAGGTGATCGACGATCCGGCCCAGAAGCTGGCGGTGGCTGATGGTAAACCCGCAAATCAGTCCAATGATGGCTCGGATCGAAGTACGCAACGATCGGATAACTATCCCAGAGGACCTGGTTCTGATGGTCTGGGGGCGTATCGGGCCCAGCTTCCACGAGCGCGACAGTCCGCTTTCCATCAGCGGTGAGTCGGTTGGCCAGAACGCATCCAGCGGTTCCGCCTCCGACAATCACAATGTCAAATGACCTGCTCATGCATTAATTATCGCCCAGGACGACCACGTATGAGCCGAACACACGTTGACACTCATCAACGCCGGGACGTGTCTTGCATGGCCGTTGGAATCCTAGTAGAGCGGTTGAACTGGCTTTCGCTCAGTTCGAGCAAAGCTGGCAGGTGGGTGATGCCAGCCAAGCGCTTCCGCTTCGTCACCAGCGATCGCCAGAAACGCCGATTGCGACTCCGGGAAAACGGTCGACACGGCTTCA
>JBGTJM010000593.1:0-6291 GCA_041745115.1 Thermomicrobiales bacterium | reverse complement strand
ATCTTGCCGCATCCTTGACTGGCGTGAGGATCAGCACGCGGGGCAACGGCGCGGGGGAAATTGCTCCTTCGAGGAGTCCGTCTGGATCCATTGTCGCCCAGTTCGTGTCCATCATTTTTCCGTTGGTTTGATCAATGTGCGAAGCTCCAGATTCACGCATCTTGTGCCGAGCAAGGAGAGCAGTCCGAAATCCCTGAGTGCTGGTCGGGAAGGTCTGCTGGCGTATTCTCGCCGAAAAGTTGTGCTTATTTCAGGCCGCTTCACTGATGGGCGGGAGCGCCGGAAGATGAACAATACCGATTGTCTGAGAGTTTGCCATCTTTTCGGGTAGAGTCCCTAGATTGAGATTCGACCGAATAGAGCCAGAGAATGGTGCAGAGGGCGACCGCAGCCCGACGAATTGAGAGGAGCACGGTTTGGGGACGTTCAACGGCCTGGGGATGAGTCTGGGTAATCTTTCACGCCTTTCCGACGCAGAGAGCAGGTCGATCAGTGCCGAGAATCCGACTGGCTCCCGCGGAGGCGGAGGTCAGGCGATCGAAGGGACTGGTGCGGTGGCCGCTCGCGAGCTGGGTCAGGGCTGGAAGGTTTCCCCCAGCATTGATATCAGTGGGCACCAAACGATTGTCATTGCGAACATCGAGGGTCCGGGAGCAATTCAGCACATCTGGCTCACGGTGGCTCCCCAGCACTGGCGGCGCCTTGTGATTCGGATGTATTGGGATGACGAAAAAACACCTTCGGTGGATGTCCCTCTTGGCGACTTCTTTGCCAGCGGATGGTGTGAGCGTTGCAACATCAACTCGCAGCCGATTGTGGTGAACCCAGCGGGCGGGTTCAATTCCTATTGGGAAATGCCGTTTCGCCGGCGTGCAAAGATCGAGATCGAGAATCTTGGTCCGGACGAAATCAAGGGCTTCTACTATCAGATCGACTACACGTTGACGACCGTGGAAGACGATCGGGCTTACTTCCATGCGCAATGGCGCAGAAGCAACCCGCTGGGGTACCAGCAGGTTCACACGCTTCTGGACGGGTTGTCGGGGAGGGGGCACTATGTCGGCACCTACATTGCATGGGGTGTGAACAGCTCAGGCTGGTGGGGCGAGGGCGAGATAAAGTTCTATCTGGATGGCGACGCGGATTGGCCGACAATATGTGGTACCGGGACCGAGGATTACTTTGGCGGAGCCTGGAACTTCGAGCATCCAAAGGGTCAATACGGCACGTTTTCCACGCCATATCTTGGCCTGCCTCAGGTGAGCACACCGGATGGACTCTATCGGAGTCAACAGCGATTCGGGATGTATCGCTGGCACATCATGGACCCGATCCGCTTTCAGAAGAATTTGCGAGTGACCATCCAGGCACTAGGCTGGCGTTCGGCTCTGGAGGAGCAGCGCCGGTATCTGCCGTTGCAGGATGACATTGCGTCGACATCGTTCTGGTATCAGAGTGAGCCTCATGCTGCATTTCCAGCGTTGGGTGACCTGAACGACCTGGAGGTGATCTGAGAGGAACGCGCAATGAAGGTTTTTGCAGAGCTAAGCCGGCGCTGTGCGGTTCACCTGGAAAGATTGAGGAGATTGCGCGGGGATCGTGCAAGCTGTAGCGTTGTTCGTCGAACGGAAGCGATAGCCTTGCCCTCGCTCCGATACGTCGAGGGCAAAGCCGAACGGCCTCGATACCGTGCAGGGAGCTACCCAACACGTCTTAAGCTGGCCGAGTCCACCGAGTTGTTCAGAACCTTCAAGCGGAGTCAATCGCCGTTGTAGGCCGCCTGCAGCGCGGCGATGTCGAGTTTCTTCATCTGAAGCATTGCCTGGGTTGCACGCTGCGCACCCGCTGGATCTGGTCCGGCGAGCAGGTCGGCCAGAATTGAAGGAACGACCTGCCAGGACAGTCCGAACGGATCCTTCAGCCAGCCGCACATGCTTTCTTCGCCGCCCTCGGTGAGCTTGTGCCAGTAGTGATCTATCTCTTCTTGCGTATCGCAGAGAATCTGGAACGAGACAGCCTCATTGAACTTGAACATCGGTCCGCCATTCAGTGCTGAGAACTCCTGACCGTTGATGGTGAATGTGGCCGTGATTATCTCTCCAGCTGGCACCGGAGCGCCCTCGCCATAGCGCTGTACGCCGGTTGTCTGGAAGTCGGGAAAGACTGACTCGTAGAGTGCCAGGGCCTGCTCGAGCTGGTTGTCGAACCAGAGAAATGGTGTGATCTTCTGAGTCATTGCTTGCTGCTCCTTCGTGCTCCAAATTGCCAGTAGTGGTGGGTATGAGTATCGCAACCAATACCCGAACATATCTGAATCTAGTCGATCATAGCGCTGCGTATTCGACATTGAATTCACGTATGCGGTCTTCGCCGATACGTTTGGGTGTGGCGTGGAGGGTGAGTGGCAGCGGATTGTCCTAAGCGGTTACTGCCTACGCAGACCGATTCCGCAGCAGCGGGATTGACCCGGAAATTCTGGTATTGTTTCGTCCCGCATCTCCGAAACGAACTCTTGGGCGAGTAAACAGGCTAGACGTCCGAATCCTTACCAGTATTGTGTCTTGTAATCGGTGCCGAATCAGCGCCGGAGAAAGAGCACGCAGCATGATCGCATTCCGTCAAAGATGGACAAGCATTCGAAACGCCCGGGCGAATTGTCTGTCGCTCGCGGCGTTGGTAGTGGTGGTCATCTTAACAAGCGTTCTGAATTCGGATGCAATGGGCCAGGATGCTGAGGAGTCAGGAACTCCCATTTCGGCTACGCCTGTTGCGGAATCAGAACCGGTTGGGATTCGGAGTCAGGGGTATGAGCAGGCGGCCATTCCGACCGTTGGCGATTTTCCCGGACCGAACTCTATACAGCTGCTGAAGGTGGCAGATGGACTCGAGAGTCCTCGGGTGATCGTCTCGGCACATGACGGAACTGGCCGGATGTTCATTGGCGAACAGGCGGGGACGATTCGGATTCTGACCCGCGAAGGCGAGCTGCTACCCGAGCCATTTGCGGACATCTCCTATCTGGTGGCGTCCGGTCATCAGGAGCAGGGGATTCTGGGCATTGCGTTTCATCCTGATTACCAGAGCAACGGTCTTTTTTACATCTCTTACACGGACATCTTTGTGAATGGCACGATCGTGGTCGCGCAACTGAAGGTCTCCGCCGAAGACCCCAACAGAGCGAGCATCGAAGGCATTCGAGACATCCTGAAGATTCCGCATCCAAGTGCCGATGTGAATGGTGGCACCATCCATTTCGGACCGGATGGGTATCTCTACGTTTCGGTCGGCAATTCGGGCTACTACGGGATTCACGATGTTTTCTCGGCCCAGACATTCGACACCCATCTTGGCAAGATACTGAGGATCGAAGTCGGATTCGAAGACGGGCCGACCTACCAGATACCCTATGGCAATCCGTATAACTCAACGTTTCTTTATGGGCGGGCCGACGAAGTCTGGGCGCTGGGACTGCGGAATGCGTGGCAATGGGCTTTCGATCCGGAAACAGGCGACATGTACATTCCAGATGTCGGCGACAGCGGCTGGGAGGAGATCAACTTCATAGCAGCCGACAGCCTGGGTGGGCAGAACTTTGGTTGGCCGCTGTGGGAGGGCACCCATTGCGTGAACGCGGAGACGACCGGCGCTTGTCCGGAAGCCGGGACGTTGCCCGTTGCGGAATATCCGCACGATGAAACTGGCTGCGCCGTTGTGGGGCTGGCGGTGTATCGCGGAGAGTTCAGCGCCCTCGATGGCATGTTTCTGGCTGGCGACTTCTGCAGTGGCAAGATTTGGGGTCTGGAGCGAAACGAGGCTGGCGTCTGGGTCTTTCAGGAGCTGCTGGACACGACACTGATGCTGGCCGGTGGTGGAAATGATGACGGTGGTGAGGTCTACGTTATTTCCTGCGAATGCTGGCATGGCGCCTGGAGTGACGAGGCCGAACCCGGGGTCATTTGGAAAGTCGTGTCGCCAGCCGGCTTGCCAGAGGATGCTGAGGTCGCGCCACTCGATTGACGCAAGTCGGTTGGGTCGAATCGTTCCGGAGGAAGTTCAAGTACGTGAACTCTGTCTCCAGTCGGTATCAGGACAGCCCATGCACTTTGGTCCTAAGGTAGCACCCGCAACGGCTGCAGTTGCCTGACTCGTCCAATGGTAGATCCGTCTTGTATGCGCGCTGTCCAGGCGTCGCGCGCTGACATGCGCATCTTGCATAAGTTATTGCCCGGGTGTAGGATATTTATCTACTGCATGCGTTGCTGAAAGCTGGTAACAAGACGGTCCGCTGGACTTTTGGTGAGATCGATTGAATCGGTTCAACAGCTATAGGCAGTGGCCCGGCGGTTGACGACGAGTTGGCCGCAGCGATTCTGCTGCGAAGGCAGCAAGCAAGGAGAGTTCAATGAGTAAGGTGGAGCATTCCTCCGACTCCCGATTCCGCGTTTCACGTCGGGGGTTTCTGCGAGCCAGTGGGGTAGGAGCAGCGGCAGCCACAGGGGCGCTCGGAGCCGTGCCGTTCCGGCAGTCCCGAGCGTTCGCGCAGCAAGGCTGGGACGCTGAACACGACGTCGTTGTTGTGGGCAGTGGCGGTGCAGGGTTCGTTGCGGCTATCACCGCTCGCTCGATGGGAAGCGATGTTGTGATTCTGGAAAAGGGCACGTATGTCGGAGGCACGACCCTTGTCTCTGGCGGCGGAATGTGGATTCCGAATAGCGCCCAGATGCAGTCAGCTGGAATCGATGATCCTCGAGACGAGGCGCTGAAATATATGGCTCGTCACTCGTTCCCTCATCTCTATCAGCCGGATGACGAGATGCTCGGACTGCCGTCGCACGACTACGAGATGCTCACGGCGTACTTTGACAACGCCTCTGTGGCGATGGCATACCTCGAAGAAGTCGGCGCTGCACGTTGGACGATGCAGGAGATCTACGGGAATCCGGGTCAGTTGAATGTCGACTATCAGGCCCAGTTTGAGGAGAACATTCCGAAGGAAGGTCGTACCCTGGCCCCGCTCGATGACAACGATCAGCAAGGCGGTGGAGGACTTCTGATCGAGGGGTATCAGTCGTGGGCAGAGAACAACGGAATTTCGATTCTTCTCTACCATCGAGCCGAGAGGCTCGTGATCAACGATGCAGGGGAGGTCATCGGGGTCGAGGTCTCCGTCGTCGATCCAGGTTCTGACGCAACGCCTGCAGCCACTCCTCAGGCGGTGCAGACGCTGGCATTTCGGGCTCGCAAAGGGGTCATCTTCGGAAGTGGCGGTTTCGCGAGGAGCGAAGACATGATGCACCACCTGATGCCCGCTCCGTACTACGGTGGTTGCTCGGCTCCCACGAACGAAGGGGACTTTCTGCGCATGTCGTCGGCTGTAAGCGCCAAGCTTGGCAATCTCCACAACGTGTGGCGCAACGAAGGGCTTTTCGAGCAAGCAGTTGCCAGCTCAAGTGCATACAACTGCGCGTGGTACTTCAATGGCGACGCGTTTCTGATGGTCAACAAAGAAGGGCGTCGCTTCGTTAACGAACAAGCCAACTACCAGGATCGGCCAATGTCCCATCACTATTGGGATCCGACCGAAGCGACCTGGAAGAATCTTCTCAGCTTCATGGTCTACGATCAGCGGCAGCAGGACAACTGGGGAGGTGGATTCCCGTTCCCTGCTGATCCGGAGACGTCTCCGTATGTCCTTATCGGAGAGACGCTCGAGGATTTGGCAGCCGCGATTGCAGAGAGGATGGCTACTCTCACTGCCGCAACGAAAGGCATGGAGCTTTCTGAAGACTTCGCTGAAACGTTTGTTGGTGAAGTCGAGCGATTCAATGAGTTTGCAAGGAGTGGCGAAGATCTCGACTTTCGGCGCGGCGACTTTCCGTATGACCAGGCGTGGAACGCAGCTCCGGCCAACCTCGACGAGTGGCCGTCCCCCGATCAACCAAACAAGACAATGTATCCGCTTTCCGACACCGGCCCGTACTATGCGTTCATCATGGCGGCGGCGTCAGTGGACACGAATGGCGGCCCGGTCATCAATTCGAATGGTCAAGTCCTGAACTGGAACGACGAGCCAGTACGTGGGCTGTATGGAGCCGGGAACTGTGTTGCTTGCCCGGGCGTGAACGCGTATTGGGGCGGTGGCGCGACTCTTGGACATGCACATGTGTGGGGCTATATGGCAGCGAAGCACGCACACGAGGCATCGGAAACTACCGTTTAGGAGGCATTGGACGGGTCCGGTCGGTTCGACCGGACTAACCCCAGCAGCGTCATGGCGAACAAGCCGAGCAG
>JBGTJM010000592.1:0-4104 GCA_041745115.1 Thermomicrobiales bacterium | reverse complement strand
GCCCGCACCGCGGGATCGAGCAGCAGCTTGCCGTCTTCGTCCACCATTTGCAGATCGAACGACAGCTTCCGGTTTGTCTCTGTCCAGGGCACGACGACCCGCACCGCCAGCTCGTAGGCCCGCGAAACTGGTAGCGAATCAGCCGTGAGCCTCGCCCAGCCGCCACCCAGCACAAAGAGCTTGCCGTTCGCGACCTGCGCCGCATCAGCCAGCAGAAAACAGTCGACCCGCGGCATCGGAGGCTCCTATCCGCTCATCGGCGTGCAGATTTCGATCAGGATGCCGACCGGATCGAACACGTACGCGACGGTCTGTCCCCATGGCTTCTGCTCAGGTTCGCTGACAAGCGTGCCGCCCCGCTGGAGCGCTTTCTCGACGATTTCAGGTACGTTTGAGGTGGCAAACGCAATTTCATAGGCGAATGGGATCGCGCCCTTGCGATGCCGGGTGTATCCGCCGGGCAGGTTTTTCTCGCCCAGCTCCTCACTGCCAAACGAAAGCGTTACGCTGCCGGTCTGCAATTCGCCATACGAACCATCCTCGGCAACGAAGCGCCGCTCCAGTCCGAACACGGTCTCGTACCAGACGATCGTTGCCTCGACATCGGGGACATAGATGATGGTATACGCAAACGTCGCAGTGGCCATGGTAGATAGTGTACCAATCACTGCAGGACCACTCACGTGAGCGAAGGCATAAACTGGTATCGTGCCGGTTCGGTCGCGCGAACGTGGACCGCACCTGAAAGAGAATGCGTATGTCCGAATCGATCTCCGAGAATGCTTCGAGCAACATGAATCCCGACAAGGGCGAAGCCTACGAGCCGCTGACTGGCCGCTGGAGCCGAATGATCGCGCCCCAGTTCGTGAAATGGCTGGGTATCGCCGGTCATGCTCAATGGCTGGATGTCGGATGCGGCACCGGTGCCATCATTCAGGCAGTCCTCGAGACCGCCAACCCCGCCGAGGTGATCGGCATCGACTCGTCGTCGTCGTTCATCGCCTATGCACGGAGGCAGATCGACGATCCCAGGGTGAGATACGAAGTCGGCGATGCTCGCTCGTTGCCGGTGCCGTCGAACCAGTACGCTGCCGTCGTTTCCGGACTTGTCCTCAACTCGATCCCGGCAGGCGATCTGTCGCGCTCGATGCTGGAGATGGTCCGCGCGGCGCGAGCCGGGGGCGTCGTGGGGGCATACGTCTGGGACTACGCCGACGGGATGGAGCTTCGATCGAGGTTCTGGCAGGCTGCTGCCGACGTCGATTCCGACTCCGCTCAGTGTGACGAGCGGACCCGCTACTCAATATGCAACCCCGACGCACTGCAACGTATCTTCGAACGGGCTCGCCTCAACGCAATCGAAACGACGGCATTCGAGTGCGAAGCCCGCTTCCCATCATTTGACGACTACTGGCTTCCATTTCTGGCGGGATATGGTGTTGCCAGTCACTATCTGCTCTCCCTCAGCGAAGATCAGCGCCAATCGCTGCGCGAGCATCTGCGGGGCTCACTGGAGATCGCGGACGATGGCTCGCTGACCCTCGGAGTGCGCGCCTGGGGCGTGATGGGTGTGAAATAGCGCCGAAGTCCCGCCGAACCACCTGACGCGGTCGCCGATTTCTTCGGTCGCCTGGATGCACTCGTGCTTCCTGTGTCGCTGGTATCGTTCGTCGGGCAAATCTGAATGTCGATCAGTTTTCAGGTAGCAGCGTGAGCGACAAACCGACGCCAGATGAACGAATCCCTGACCATGCCAGCGGGATCCTGGGTGGCCGCGGTGGCGGGCCACTGTTCAACGGAACCACCAGACGCTCGTTCAACACAGAAGCGCTCGAACGAAATCTCTTTGGCACGATTCGGTCGATCCGCCGCGTGTTTTCTCTGGTCTGGGAAACGAGCCGCCTGTTCACACTGGTGGTCTTTGCCACGACGATCGTTGCCGCACTCATTCCAGCGGCCCAGATCTGGCTTGCTGGTGAGCTGATCGACGAAGTCGCCAGGGCCATTTCGGTCGGCGGCGGCGATCAGTACGAGCGGCGGGTCATTCTGCTCGCAATCCTGCAACTCCTGCTCTTTCTGTTGTCCAATGTGCTCCGGTCGGCCACAGCCCTGAGTCAGTTATTGCTCGGCGAGCGTCTGCGGTATCACGTCCAGCAGATGATCATGGCGCACGCCAACACGCTCGATCTGGCCGACTTCGAGGACGCTACCTACTACGACGAGCTGCAGCAGGCTCAGCGCGAGGCCTCGACCAGGCCACTGGGCATGGTCAACAGCGTGTTCGGGCTGTTGCAGTCGACGATCACCTTCGTCACGATGGCCGGGCTGCTCTTCCAGCTCGAATGGTGGATCGCGCTGGTCGTGCTGCTCTCGCCGATTCCGGCGTTTCTCTCTGGTGCGAGCTATTCGATGCGTGGGTTCCGCCAGATGGTCCGCCAGTCGCCGAACCGGCGGCTGATGGACTATCTCCGCACGATCGTGACGACCGACAGCTACAACAAGGAGATCAAGGTCTTCGGACTCGGCGGCTATTTTGTCAAGCGATATGGCGAAGTCGCCGATGACGCCTATCAGGAAACCCGCGACCTGGCGGTCAAGCGGCAGGCTGCTGCGACGTTGTGGGGCGCGATTCCGGTCATCGCTACCTCGGGCACCTTCCTTTATGTGGCGCTGCAGGCAGTGAGAGGCCATGTCTCGCTCGGATCGCTGGCGGTTTACACCCAGGCAGCACAGCAGGGCCAGGCGGCGTTCCAGGGAATCCTCAGCGGGGTGCAGTCGATCTACGAGAACAGCCTCTACCTCACGACGCTCGAGAATCTCCTCGATCGCGAGCCTCTCATCAGCGCGCCAGAGGATCCTGAACCAGTCTCCCGGCCATTTCGTTCCGGCATCGAGTTTCGCAACGTGTCATTCCGCTATGCGGGAAAGACGGAGGATGCCGTCACCGATGTCAGCTTTCGCATCGATCCTGGCGAGACCATCGCCCTGGTGGGCAAGAACGGCGCAGGCAAATCCACCATCGTGAAGCTTCTTGCCCGCCTCTACGACCCATCTGAGGGCTCTATCCTGATCGACGGTATCGACATCCGAAACTACGATCCGCAGGAACTCTGGCAGGAATATTCGGTGATGTTTCAGGACTTTGTGCAATATCAGCTCACCGCCGGCGAAAACATCGGAGTCGGCAACCTGAGAAACGTCGACGATTTGCCAGAGGTCATGGACGCCGCTCAGCGGTCCGGAGCCAGTGCGCTCATCGAGTCGTTTCCGCAGAAGTACGAAACGATCCTCGGCAAATGGTTCGATGGCGGCACCAATCTTTCAGGCGGCGAGTGGCAGCGAGTCGCGCTCGCCCGGGCATTCATGCGCGATGCTCAGATCCTGATTCTCGACGAACCAACCGCTGCGCTCGATCCCCAGGCCGAGTTCGATCTCTTTCAGCGACTGCGGAACCTGGCAGCCGGCAAGATGACGCTTTTCATTTCTCATCGATTCAGCACGACGCGCTATGCCGATCGAATCCTTGTGCTCGATGGCGGGCATCTCGTCGAGCAGGGGACGCACGACGACCTTATCGCCAGAGAGGGCATGTATGCAGAGCTGTTCGAGCTGCAGGCCGCCAGCTATCGATAGCGCGGCGTGTCGCCCAATCGCTGCTGAATCGAGTTGGTGATCGAACGGTTGGTGCGGCGAAAGCCCGATTCACACGAACTGGGTAACCGCCGGACGGCACGCGGCCATCCGCGTGTATACGCACTCCTACGTAGATGGCGGATTCCGCGAAATACACAATCCTGCAGATGGCGAGAGGGTTGTCATGAAGCATCATGAATATGCGCGCAGGGGAGCCGGCTCCGCCAGCCAGGAGCCGGCACAAGCCCCGAACTAATGGGTAAGGGTTTGAATGCAGCAAGGGTGACAAACGCACTAATGGAACCGCGGTTGCTCCCTCGAAACATTAAGTGGGTAAGAAGCTTGAAAGGAAGATTGCCATGTTGGGCGGAATAGTGGTGTATGGAGTGTTGTCGGCAGAGCGGACGCTGATGGAACAGGGTCTCGAGCAGAAGCGGATTGTGAGCGAAGCCAGGCTCGCAGCTCGTGGCA
>JBGTJM010000591.1:0-24758 GCA_041745115.1 Thermomicrobiales bacterium | reverse complement strand
ATCGTGTTTGCGTTGGGGATGTCAACGCCAGATTCAATGATAGTGGTGCACACCAGCACATCGAACTGCTGATCGATGAAATCGACCATGATCTGTTCGAGGACGTCCTCGTCCATCTGGCCGTGACCAATACCAATGCGGGCTTCAGGCACGATCCTGTGGAGGTTGGCAGCAAGTTTGCCAATGGTTGCCACCCTGTTGTGAACGACGAATACCTGGCCACCTCGGTCGATCTCGCGTAGGATGACCTCCCGGAGTAAGTGTTCGCTCGAGTCAGTCACGAATGTGCGGATGGGGAGTCTGGCCTGAGGAGGGGTGTCGATAATGCTAATATCCCGGATTCCGGCAAGAGCTGTATGGAGCGTTCTCGGTATTGGCGTCGCGCTCATCGCGATGACGTCGACCTCCGTTCGCAATTGCTTGAGGAACTCTTTCTGTCGAACGCCGAAGCGTTGCTCTTCATCGATGACAACCAGACCGAGGTCTTTGAAGCGGATGTCGGACTGCACCAGCCTGTGCGTGCCGATCACGATGTCGATCGACCCGTCTCGGAGTCTGGCTACCGTGCTGCGCTGATCCATCGGTGAGCGTAGGCGGGAAAGCATATCGATTCGTACCGGAAACGCTGCGAGCCGCTTTGAGAACGTGTCGAGGTGCTGGAGGCCCAGCACGGTTGTCGGAACAAGAATTGCAACCTGCTTGCCGGCGTTTACTGCCTTGAACGCAGCGCGGATGGCAACTTCCGTTTTGCCGAATCCGACGTCTCCACAGATGAGCCGGTCCATTGGCAGTACAGATTCCATATCACGCCGAACGTCTTCGATCGCCTTGTGCTGGTCTGCTGTCTCACTGTATGGAAATGAGTCCGCGAGCTCCATGTCCCAGACCGTGTCAGGGCCGAACTGGAATCCCGTGACTGTTTCGCGACTCGCGTAGAGATTCAGGAGCTCGAACGCCATCTCACGAACTGCACGGCGAACTCGTTGCTTGCTTCTGGTCCATTCACCTGAACCAAGCTTGCTCAACTCGGGAGAAAGTCCACCGGACGCATATCGAGTTACCCGGTGAGTCTGATCAACCGGTACATAGAGTTTGTCGCCACGGGCAAACTCGAGGAGGATGTATTCACGCTCAACGCCATTGAGCTCCACTCTCGTGAGCCCAGCGAAACTGGCAACTCCATGGTCGATATGGACGACGAACTCTCCAATTTTCAGCGTTTGCGGATCGATCGATTGGGCATCAACACTTCGGGAGGTGGCGCGTCGCAGCCTCTTCCTGAATCCGAAGAGTTCCAGGTCCGTGAGAAGCATTGTGCGAGATTCGTTTTCGATCCAGCCGCCATCGAGATTGGAATGGACGACTTCAATGGCGCCGGGAGGCAAAGGAGCCGACTCTCTGGACCGCCTGGTTTGCCGGCGTGGCAGTAACTCTGACGCTTCGAGGGTTTCGGCAACCCGTTCGACCTGGTCGGTGGCGACGGTGATGCGCCAGCCGTCCTGCAGATGCTGAGTCATGGAATCAACCATGGATTGCAGGCGACCGCTGAACTGCGGTGCCGGTCCGAATGCTGACAGTGCAACGGGCGAAGGAGCGAGTGAGTCAGACCGAGGCGCCAGGCTGAGCGTCTGTTGATTCGATAGCTTCCTGGAAACACTCGCCCAGGTTGCCATCGAGGGTTTCAAGCCGCGGGGCAGCTCGCCGCTGAGAACAGCGGCCTTGCCTGCCTCCCGGCCATGACGCTCTCGTTGCCGTGCGGCAAGCTCGAGGGTCCCAGGGTCGTCGAAGACCACGATCCCGCTCTCAGGGAAATGGTCGACGAGTGTAGAGGTGGTGTCTCGACAATAAGGAGCGAAGATGCTGAGCGATGAAGGCAGGTCGCCGAATCGCATCTTGTCGAGGGTGCCCAACAGTTCGTCACGCACTTCTGGCCTAAGCGGCTCAAAGTCGAGCAAACTGATCTGGTCGGCGGCCTCACGAAATGAGATGGTGTCAACTTCGTAGGCAGGAAGCAATTCAATGCGGGACAATCGATTGACCGAACGCTGGGTGGCAGGGTTGAAACTGCGAATCGACTCGATGTCGTCACCGAAAAACTCGATACGCGTAGGGAAATCGGTGCCAGGTCCGAAAATGTCGAAGATTCCGCCACGCCGGGAGAACTGTCCGACACCCGTGACAAGCGGCGATTGCTCGTAACCAGCCCTGATCGCCCACGTCGTCAGTTCAGTTTCAGGCATTGTGTCGTGAACATCGAGCGTCAACACCCGCTCCGCAAGCGCCTTGGGAGTCAACAGGAATTGAGTGAGACCGGCGGGGGTTGCGAGAAGAATCGGAGTCCGGTTAGTCGAAGAGAGGTGTCTTAGCGCAGCAACCCTCGCCGCGCTGGCGCCCGGGTCTCTGGGCAACCGATCGACGGGGAAGCCCTCTGGAGATATCCACTGGATCACAGGTTTCTCGGCATCGACCATTTCGATGATTGCTGTGCCGAGCTCGGCTGCTCGATCCTCTCGACTGCAAACAACCAGCATCGCGCGATCGATTGAAGCAGCCATTGTAGCGATGACTGGGGCTTTGACGCCCTGCGGCAGATCATCAAGTGTTGGTGATGCGCCGTGTTCGACAGCGGTCAACACTTCCTGAATCTGCTGACTTCCACTGATTGCGGTAATGACGTGAGCCAGCTGCATGTGGTTCGAGTATTCCTGTCAAGTGTGCAGAGACACGCAAAATGCGCGAGTTGCCGATGGCACTCGCGTCTACGGCCTGAATCGTACCACTCAGGGCAGGGCTCTCGTCGCCAGAGGCGCAAGCGGCGATACAATGTGCTTCGACGAATCGTGTACATAGTCCTGCGAGTGAGAAATCGTGGTTCGAGGACGCGGATTGACGGTTACCGTCGCGCTCTTTGGTCTCGCATTGGCATGTGGATTAGTAGTGCTGGCGGCATTTGATGATTGGCGAGCGCCCCAGATCGTTGTCAGTGACCCTCTGCCCGGCACCTACATGACGGTCGCCGTCGAAGGAGCAGTCGCCACGCCTGGTGTGTATGTGCTGGAGAGTGGATCGCGGATTGCCGATGTGCTGTGGGCAGCAGGTGGGGCGACTGACTCGGCGGATCTGGCCGGAATCAATCTCGCGAAACGCGTAGGAGACGAAGACCGTCTGGTCATTCCTCGCAGAGATACTGATCCTGAAGTGACAAGCATCGACCTGACCCCGCACACAGGTGTACCCAATGCTGGATTTGGTTTTGCCAGCGCATATCGCGACCTTGTTGACATCAACACTGCGGATCTGGACGAACTCGATTCCTTGCCCGGGATCGGACCGGTACTGGCTGCGCTCATCATCGAGGAGCGGACCCGCCGAGGTGGATTCAGGAGCGTGGACGAACTCGTGGCAATCTCTGGGATTTCGCAACGGATGGTCGACGAGCTTCGAGACCTCATCACCACCTAGCCATGCTGGCATTGCTGATCGGTCTTTCGTTCATGGCAGGCTTTGCAGGTGGGCTACTAGGCTTGGCTTTCGTGGCGCTGGTGGCCGTTGTCTCGATTTCGCTCCGGCGGGCATGGGTCCTCGCCGCGTTCGTCATATGCGTCGCAGGCCTTGGATTCTGGAGATCTCCCGGACCCTTGCCATCGGTTGAAACCGGATGGGCTGAAGGAGCGAGCAGCCCGACTGGCGAGGTCATCTCCCATCCGCTTCAAACATCATCGGGAACGCGATTTCGTCTGCGGGTGCAAGGTGACCAGTCCTACGACATCTGCGCAATCGCGACTGGCTCAGTTCTGCCGCAAAAGGGCGAAATGATCCTGCTTCAAGGAGAGCAAACAGCGCTGAGAGACCTTCCGGAGAACGTGGCCAGCGCCCTTGACACCCAGCGATGCGCGGTTTCAATGACCGCTGATCGGGTCTCGGTAGTCGGGCGACCGTCACGTGGGCGCCTGATATTGAACAACCTGAGACGGAACATCAGTTCGACCAATCAGCAGATCGCCCCGGGTGACACCGGTGCGCTCATGACCGGGCTGGTCACCGGGGATGACAGTGGTCTGTCGTTCGAAACTGCACAAGCATTTCGGCAGACAGGAACGACCCATATTACTGCTGTTTCGGGTTCCAACTTCGCGGTGCTCGTCGCAATCGCGGTTTCGATTGCCGGTACGACTGGCGCACGAAGGAGAGCTGACTGGATCGGCGCCACTGCAGCTTTTATCTGGTTCTATGCTGTTCTGGTCGATTTAAGTCCATCTGCGGTACGCGCTGCCATCATGGCGACGCTGGCGCTTGGCGCGCTGTATTTCGGGCGGCGGGCTGATTTTCTGACGTTGCTGGTCCTGTGCGGAGTGATTCAGCTCACTGTCAGACCAGAGGATTGGCACACGCTTTCGTTCCGGCTCTCCTTTGCAGCAACGCTTGGACTCGTGCTGGTGTTCAGCGCCAGACCAGAGTCGCATGAAAGCGTTGTGGTTGCGAGCGTCAAGGTTGCATTTGCAGCGTTCCTGGCAACAACTCCGATACTCGTCGCAACCTTTGGGCTGGTTTCGCTTGTGACAGTACCAACAAATGTTCTGATCGCCCCATTCGTGTTGATCGCGTTCCCGCTAACGCTTCTTGCGAATGCGGTCGGGGTAGTGTTTCAACCGGCGGCGACCGTACTGGGCCTGCCGGGATCGTGGGCGGCGGCGGCAATCATCCAGATTGTTCGCGCCATGCATTTCTGGATGCCCGGATCGGTGAGTCTCGGTTCGCCGAATACTGCTCAGATCGCGGTCGTTGCTGTGGTCTGCTGGTCGATTGTGCTAGCCATGAGCTACGACGCGCGCCTTGTGATCACCAGGACAGTCAGCATTGTGAAGCAGGTCTTGCTACTGAATCTCCGTGGGTGATGATCAGTCCAGCCGCGTACCTGGCGAAATGCGGGACAACCTTTGACGAATCCGAGTGAATCGCGGTATGTTTTCCCGGCTTGGGCCCCCATAGTCTAGTGGACCAGGACGTCACCCTTTCAAGGTGAAGATCGCGGGTTCGAATCCCGCTGGGGGTACCACCTGCCAGTCGCCAGGCCTTCAATATGAAACGTAACTCTATCTCGCGGCCGCACCAGATGGCACGCATGATGCGGTATGTGCATTGATTGCTCTCGAGTGCTGATACCGAAACGCAGGAGGGTGAGGTCATGGATATTGTGATGCCAGTTGCCGGGCTGGGAACCAGATTGCGACCGCAAACGTGGAGCAAGCCCAAGCCCCTGGTCACCGTTGCCGGGCGGCCGATGCTGAGTCACGTGCTGGATCGATTGACTGATCTCGATCCGGATCATCTCGTCTTCATCACCGGGTATCTGGGCGACCACATTAAGCAGTGGATTTCCGACAACTACGACGTTCCAACCGTGTTCGTGGTACAGCCAGAAATGAAGGGCCAGACCGACGCAATTCTTCGAGTACGCGACCATGTGCGAAACGATGCATTGGTTCTGTTTCCCGACATGCTTTTTGAGGCCGATTTCTCCAGGATAACGGAGTCGAGTGCCGATGTGATCATGTACACCAAGGAAGTCGATGATCCTTCGGCGCTGGGTGTCGCAGTGGTCGAGTCGGGCCGGATCATCAAGCTCGTCGAAAAGCCGACGGAGCCGGTTTCGAACCTGGCGGTCATCGGCATCTACTATTTCCGACACATGCCCGATCTTTACGACGCGATCGAAGAACAGATGCGACTGGGTATCTCACTCAAGAATGAGTTCTTCATCGCCGATGCTATCCAGCTGATGATCGATAAAGGCAAAGTCGTTGAACCAGCGCTCGTATCTGAGTGGCGAGATTGCGGGAATGATCATGCCCTGCTCGATACGAATCGGTACCTGCTCGATCAGATGGCTACGACGGCAGCGATAGAAGGTTCCGTGGTGATTCCGCCATCATTTGTCGATCCGTCAGCGACTATAGAGCATGCGGTGGTAGGTCCCTATGCGAGCATAGGAGCCAATGCGATCGTGAGGAACGCTATTGTCAATGACTCGATTGTCGATGAGGGCGCAACGGTGGAAGAGGTACACCTGGTTCGGTCGATCGTTGGCCGTGGTGCTCACGTTTCGGGCGCCGCAACCGAGCTGAACGTCAGCGACTTGAGTATGGTGAAGCTTTGACGTCGCCAGAGGAATTGTGGATCGAGATTCAGGTGTCGGCCGATCACGAAGCCGTCGAGCCTGTTGTTGAACTCTTCTCACAAGTTGGCTACCAGGGTGGGGTGGCAATCGAAGAGCCGTTCACCCAGGATCTTGATGGTGACAACCTCGCAGTGGATCAATCAAGACCTGTGATGGTCCGAACGTATTTGCCGGCGGACCAGTTTACGGATGAGGTCAGGAAGTCGCTGGAGAATAGTCTGTGGCACCTTGGTCGGATGCGCCCCGTCAGCGAGCTTACGATCCTCACCCATCAGCCTCAGGACTGGGAAAACGCCTGGAAGAGTCACTTCACGCCGGTGCGAGCCAGCAAACGAGTAGTCATCAGGCCGCCGTGGCACGAGTTTAACGCTGCACCTGAGGATATCGTCGTAACCCTCGATCCAGGGATGGCGTTTGGAACGGGTACACACCCTACGACTCGTCTGTGTCTGGATCTCATCGAGGACTATCTGGTGGAGGGTGCGACGGTGCTCGATGCCGGAACGGGTACCGGGATACTTTCTATCGCTGCACTGCAACTCGGTGCGTCGTCGGCCGATGCATTTGACATCGATCCGATTGCCGTTCGGCAGGCCGCGCAAAACATCGAGCTAAACGTCATGCAATCGCGAGCCAGGGTCGCTCAGGGTGATCTGAGTGTCAGCCCTGGTCAATACGATTTTGTCATCGCGAACATCATCACGCGCATACTTGTCGAGATTCGAGACACGCTTGTTGCTTCAGCAGCGTCTGATGGAATGCTTTTGCTGAGCGGAATCATCGAAGACAAGGAGCAACAGGTCATCGACGCATTTGGTGGTTCGCATCTGGCGTTGGTCGAGCGTCGGCAGATGGGTGACTGGATTGCTCATGCTTGGCGGTAGATGTGCCGGTGAGGGCCGCTGCGCTTGCGTCAGCGTGATACACTCAGCCGGTTGAAGCACCCGGTTCTGGCGATTCCTCGTCGACCGCACACCGTTTCCAACGACATTCGACAGATATGCCCTCTCAACTGGAGTTCACGCACGGTGGCGCCAAAGGTCAGCCCGCTTTCTCATCGCAGAGTCGATCTCGTTCCAGGTGAGACGGGCCTTGTTGAGGCCGTAGCGCGGGACTCTGTTGGCGGCATGCTTGGGATCGAACCAGGAGATCGCATCGTAAGTATTAACGACCGTCCGCTGGTCGACGTCCTCGATTTCCAGTTTCACGCTCACGCCGAATCCGTGTACCTCGAAGTCGAGCGGCAAGGGCAGGTAAGCAGATTCGCGTTAGAGCTCGAAGGCGACGAGCACTGGGGGATCACCTTCGCTGATCCGACGTTTGACGGTGTTCGGGTTTGTGAGAACGCCTGTCCGTTCTGCTTCATAAAGCAGATCCCCAAGGGCATGCGCCGCTCGCTGTACGTGATGGACGACGACTACAGGTATTCCATGCTCTATGGCAGTTTTGTGACGTTGACGAACCTGACCGAGGCGGACTGGCAAAGAATCGAGCGCGAGCGGCTGGGACCGATGCACGTCTCAGTGCATGCAACCAATCCTGAGCTGCGATCCACGCTCGTCGGCAACCCGAAAGGCGGCGAGATCCTGAATGATCTCGGCCGGCTGGAGCGAGCGGGAATCGAGTTCCACGCTCAGCTCGTACTGTGCCCGGGTATCAACGATGGTGCTGAGATGGATCGCAGTCTGAGCGACTTGAGCCAGTTTTCCAAACTCATCTCGATTGCCGGAGTGCCGGTCGGTCTGACACGTTTCGGGCAGGAGCGCCAGAGCAAGCAGCTCAGGCTTTCGCGAACGTGCATGAGAAACCTGCCTGGCAGTCAGATTCAGGTTCGGCGATATCGACCGGAAGAGGCGGCCGATGTGATCGACCATGCAGAGGCCTGGCAGGCGCGTTTCAGGGAGTCCCGAGGGGAGACTTTCTACTACCTCGGTGACGAGTTCTATCTGATGACCGGGCGCGAGGTGCCGGAGGCCGATGTGTATGACGGTTTTCCGCAGATCGAAGATGGCATCGGCATTACCAGGCACCTCCTTGACGATGTCGATCGGCTCATTGCCAGAACTCCGAAAGGGTCTCTGGATGGCAGTCGGGGGATCGTGGCCTGCGGGACGCTGATCGCGCCGACGATGCTGCGTATTGTCGACACGATCAACAAGGCAACCGGCTCGAACTTGCGGGTTGAGGTAGTCGACAATGCCTTCTTCGGTTCTGAAATCAACGTTTCCGGGTTGTTGACCGGAGGAGACATTGCGGCAGCGCTGAGAGGGAGGACACAGGGTCTGCCGGTTTATATCTCGAGCCGGACGGTGTCTGACAGGACGCGTACTATGCTCGATGATATGACCATAGGAGACCTGTCAGCCGAGCTCTCCTCGCCAGTTATCACGGCTATGACCTTCTCTGACGTGATCCGGGACCTGCGAACGCGAGTCGAACGACAGCGCGCCGCGTAATCAGTCTGGTCATCGCAACTCGGTGTCTGGGATCAGTGTCTTCGAATGAGACCGGCAATCGCCATGATTGCGGCGCCTACGGCTCCCAGAATCACAGCATCACCAAGTCGATGCCGGTTCGCGAAGAACGGCCGCCCCGCGGGAGGTGAGTATGTGCGCATGTGCCACCAGAGCCGGGGCGTGTCTCGCATGGCTCGAATCACCACTTTGGGGCTGCCACCAGTTGACGCGCCTGCAATTCGTGGAAAATGACGCACGCCGACCTGCTGAACCGTCGCGCCTTGCCGACGTGCTTTTGCCTGAATCTCCGTATTGATCAGCGCTCCGCTGCTTGTGAGATCGATCGAACGAATCAGGTCACCATCGAAGATTTTGAACGCGCAGTCGATGTCGCGCATGTGAACACCGAACAGAATTCGGATCGTGACATTGAATATTTCGGCAAAGATTCTGCGATGCAGGTGATCGCTGCGTTCCATGCGAAAACCGGCCACGATGTCGTAGTAGCTCAGAAATGGCAAAAGCCGGTCGATATCGGCGATGTCAAACTGGCGGTCTGCATCCATGAACATCACGTAGCGGCCAGTTGAAGCTGAGAATCCGCTGATCAGTGCTCCACCATATCCCCGGTTGACCTCATGATGAACGACCCTGGCCTCTGGAAATGCAGACGAGAGATCATTCGCAATAGCGCCGGTGTCATCTTTCGACCCGTCGTTGACGATAATGATCTCGTGGTGATCGAAGTGGGAATTCAGCGTTGCGGTCGCCTGTTCCACGACATAGGCGAGATTCTCGGCTTCGTTATAAGCAGGCAGTACCAGCGAAAGCGCTACCGCGTCCGAACGGCCGGGGTGCACCGTGACCTGGGACTGTTGAGTTTCGTCAGCCAAGATGATGCAGTGATCCGTTGCTAGCCGCCGGGAGAAAATCCCTGCATGTCGGCGCTCACTTTGTAGACGTTGCCGCGTGGGGCAAAGTGGACATGGTAAGGATCACTCAGGACAACGGCGCCGGAGCCATCGTAGACCGTGCGGTAGTAGCTAATGTCCATACCCTCGAGTGCCCACTCGGTCTGGACAATCGAACCGGCTGGCAGTTCGTAGTCGATAAGCTCCACCGGAGGGCCGGCTTCGTACTTGGTCCCAAAAACTGGCTCAGAGACTTCAACTTTGTACCCGAGATCAGGGCCGTAGATGATGACGTAAACTCGTGGCCATTCTACGTACGATTCGATGAGCAACCAGCCGTCGCTTGGGTTCCGGAATCGGAAATCGCCGCCGCCGAATGGGTCGCCTTCAGGCTGCAAAATCGATGCATCGAGTCCCGGTGTCCAGCCGTCGAGCTCGTAAAATCCAAGCCGATATCGGTGGAACCACCACTCAGTGATTGGCATTCCGGAGTAGAGGGCTGCACGAAAAACGGTTGTAGATACCTGACAAACTCCGCCGCCAATATCTCGGCCGATACGTTCACCATCGATCACCTGTGATTCGACAAATCCGGAATCGGTGCTGATAATGCCGATCGATCGATTGAACGAAAACTCTCCTCTCGGTGGTACGAGAGTGCCATTCAGGAGGTTCACTCCTGCCTGAATATTGATTGCACGAGAGTCCTCGGATCCACTGAAATTCGACGACCCTGCACCGAGTCGCGTGGTGATGCCGAGCTGGTCCAGGTTGCCAGAATTGACCTCTGGCGCAATGATCTGTATCGGAATCGAGACTTGGGCGTGGTCATTGAAGAACGCCTCGATGGTCGTCTCGGCGAGCGCCGTTGGCAACAAACGCCGACCTTCGACTCCGTTGGCGGTGATCACAACACCACCAGCGCCGTTCCAGGCGACGGTTGCATTCGTCGGATCTCGATTGATCGATGGGCTGATTTCGTCTCGCAGCCATCGCGCAAAGCTGGGAGTGTCAACATCCAGGCTGACACTTTCTGGCCCAGTCAGGGAAGGATCAACTGAGACGCCAACGAACTGGCCAAAGATCTCAGGAGAAATCGACCAGGTTCTGTCATCGTAAGCGACGGTTGCGGATTGACTCAGCGCCTGCTCGAGCTGCGCGGCAACTTCAGCAAAATCTGTGGAATACGTCGAGGGCAGACTATCGACAAGTGGCAATGAGCTAGTGGGGGCACTGAAGGTAGCCAAGCTCTTTGTTAACAGTGATTGCAACGCTGGAACATCGACTACCGTACCATTGGCCTCTTCTACGATGTTGACTTGCCCGTTCTCGACATAAAGCTCCGCATTTCTGGGAAAAATACCAAGTTGTTCGTTGACGTCCATCGCCCAAAGCGCGAGATCGTCCTGAGAGATCTCGATATGCAGTGGCAACCAGGTTTCCTGACGGAGCGACTCGAGCACCGCGCCTACCCTGGCGACGCCTTCGTCCGCACGACCAACCGCGAACGCTTCCTCCAACGAGACATCTACATTGACCATAACACCGAGATCTTCAAGCGTCGGACCCCAATGCTGGTCAAGCGCATCGAAATATGCACGTGTATTCAGGAGCTCGGAGGCCTTGACATCGAGTGCTTCCCGAGCCTCGGCTTCGGTCAAGCCGCCGATCTCAACTCCTGCAACGATGACTCCGGGATAAATCCTGTCATCGTACGACTGCCGAAAGAAGAAAAGTGAACCGGCAACAAGCAGAAATAGCACTCCTGCACCGAGCATGACCCGGCTGGCAATCTTGAACAGTCGGGAGTCCTCTCGGACCTCAGCAGGCGATTCGTTGTCTGGAAGACTGGGTTTCAGGTCGCCATGTTCATTGGATAGCTGGTTGTGCCTGAGCAATAGTGATCTCCTGAAGTCTGGCGCATTTCTCGGGCATAGCGAACCGCGTGCGACGAGAAATCACTTGAGAATGCTAGCACATCAGGCGAGCTACCACCCTGCCGAATTGCAATGTGTCACCGTTTTCCACCTCAACTCGGTCGAGTACAGGTTTGCCGGAACGATACGTGCCGTTGGTCGTTCCAAAGTCTTGCACGAACCACGTATCTCGCTCGTAATAGAGGGCGGCGTGGGTGCCGGAAACTGACGGATCGTCGATTTGCAGATCGCAGTCCGGTGACCTGCCGACCACGATCCTCCGCTCGAACTGAAATACGTCGCCCCGAGCAAGCTGAGATTCAGCTCCGTCGATGACGGTCAGGGTTGCCCTGCCGAATCTGGCGGGAGGGGCCGGGAATTCGTTTTCGCTTCTGTCGGCGATGTCGCGCACCAGGCCGCGAACGAGCAGCAAAAGAAAGAGTAGCAAGCTGAACGCGAAACCAAATCGGGCCGCCTGATACGCGAGGTCGATGGAATCGTTCACAGATTCTCGCCCAGTAGTTGCTCCCGAACGTTTTAGCGATGCTCGACAACGAGACGCACCGGAACCTGGCCGAACACCACGATGTCATTTTCGTGCACCAGCACCCATGGGTGCACTGGCCGCTGGTTCACAAACGTACCGTTCGTGCTATCGAGGTCGCTCACTCTCAACGAGTCGGCCAGAACGTCGATCCGGGCGTGGTGCCTTGATACCTCAGGAGCGTTAAGGACGAAGTCATTGTCCCACGCACGACCCAGAGAGGTTTGCTGCTTCCCGATCCAGTGGGAGATGCCAGTGAGGGGTCCCGATACGACTTCGAGCACCCAGGTGCGCTGAAACGTACCGGCCCGCTGAAATACGAAAGCCTCGGTCTGTTCTGTTCGAGTCAGCGGCCGGGGCGGCTGCGCTGCTTCTTCGGTGAACGTTGACTCGATGCTGATCGACCTCTTTCTGGCCAGATCTGATGGTTCGAGCTCAACGGACGGCGGTCCGACCATTTGAAATCCGAGCCGTGTCGCCTCTTCGTCGAGCCAGACTGACAGATGGTCTTCGATCAGTGCTGCTCCATCTCCGAAACTACTGAAGTCTTCGGAGTTCACGGTTGCGCGATAGATGTTCGGCACAAGCGTGCCCCGAACGGTGACCAACTGTCGATCGGACATCTCTCTGGCGAGTTTGCGGGCAATCTCGGATGGCTGGATCGAGGGCTTGAAGACGTTGTCGATCGCGCCTTCGATTGCTCGTTCGAGTGATTGTTCAATGCGGTTGAGTGGTTTGAAAGGCTTCATGGGTTCCTGGCAGACGGCTATCGGACGATCGCAGTTCAAACGTGAAAAGGTCCAGCAAATCGAGCGATTCTGGCCGCTGAGAGTATAGTCACCAGCGTGAAAACTGGTGAACCTGGGTTCGAATCGGGGAGATTCAGCATTGCGCGTGACACTGGGGCCCTCAATTCTGACGGCAGATTTTCTTCACCTCGAACGTGCAGTTCATGAAGCGGAGTCCGCGGGAGTCGACTTTCTCCATCTCGACATCATGGACGGTCAGTTTGTGCCCAACATCACGTTCGGCCCGTTCGTGGTAGCAGCCCTCCGGAAAACCACACCGTTGCCGCTGGATGTTCATTTGATGGTGCAGACGCCGGAGAAACATATCGCGTCATTTATCGATGCAGGAGCCGATGGCATAACGGTTCACGCAGAAGCGTGTCAACACTTGCACGGTGTGTTGATGTCGATTCGAACTACCGGCGCAGCGGCAGGCGTCGCGATCAACCCGGGCACGGCGCCTGAGTCGGTCGCTGAGGTGTTGCACGTTGCCGATCAGCTCCTGGTCATGAGTGTTAATCCAGGCTTCGGTGGCCAGTCATTTTTACCGACTTCAATCTCGAAGATCACACGATCACGTGAATTGATAGAGCAGTCTGGCGCTCAGGTGATCATCGCCGTAGACGGTGGAGTGAAGCCCAGCAATGTTGGTAAGGTTGTTGCAGCGGGAGCGTCGATGATCGTCGCAGGGTCCGCGATCTATTCACCAGAAGTCACTGTTGCCGAAGGCGTGCACGCCTTGCTTGCCGGGATCGATGCAGTGGTGGCCCAAACCGGCGGGCAGCAGTAATCGACAACGGTAGCTGCCTGTTTTGTATGTGGGGATCAGGGAATGACTGCGTCACTAGCGCCAACGAATTCAGACGAACAGCTCTCTCTGCTTCTCAATGGATCGGTGCCGCAGGGACGGGTCTCGCAGCGGGGCAGTTTGCATGTCCAGGAGGTAAGACCGGGCGCGGAAATCATCCCGGGCGGCCATATCGCTGTGATGGTGACCTCACATGCTGATCCGCCCGCAAAGGATCTTGAGCGCGCTGCGATCGATGCTGTGGTCGATGCCGTCGAATTGCCTGCGATACCGCTTGCGGAGCGATTGACTACTGGATTCAGAGATGCAAATCGCCTGGTCTATCAATCCACTGGGAACGGGACTGCTGGCCTGACCATGATGGCTCTGGTTGCGGAGGGCAAGTACGCTGCGATTGGGCTGGTTGGCGAGGACCGAGGCTATCTTGTCCGAGCCGGGCGCCTGACGCAGGTAACCCGCGATCAGCGGGTTCACACGAGTCGATCTCGCCGAAAGCAGGACTCCGATGACCAGACCGATCGCACCAGCAAGACGGCCGATGTCGCTTTGCTTGGTGAGAAAGAGCGCCTCGACGGCCGTTCGCCTGCAATTTTCGAACTGACGCTCCTTCCTGAAGATCGTGTGGCGATCCTCAGTCGCGGCGCTGCGGAACTCACCGCTGATGGCCAGCTCATGGAGGCGCTGACGTCTGGCTCTGCTCAGCCAGCTGCCCGAATCACCGAGTCACTCGAGGAAGCAGCGGTGTTGCCGGTCATGGCTGCGGTGCTGGAGGTGTCGCCTGCGCGTGAACCAGTGATCCTGGTCGAGACGTTCGATCGATCGCGATCGATCGTATGGCTATTGATGGCGTCATTCATAGTACTCCTTGCAGTGGCGGCCGTCATCGTGTTCTTTCTCGTTGGCTAGTCATTGGAAACGATTGAACCCATTGCGTTGCATTGATGCCCATACCCACGTCTTTCCGGAGGAGATCGTTGGTAATCGTGAGCGGTTCGCGCGTCACGATTCCTGGTTCAGTCAGTTGTACACAGACCCGAAGGCTAAGCTCGTTACAGCCGAAAATCTGATTGAGAGCATGGATGCAGCCGGAATCGACCATTCGGTCATTTGTGGTTTCCCATGGAGGTCTCAATCGCTAAGCAACGTCCACAACGAGTACATGGTGGACGCATGCCGAAGATATTCGGACAGGCTTTCCTGGCTGGCTATTGTGTCCACAGATCTCACGAGCAACTATGAAACGATGACCAATGACCTCTTTGACCGGGGTGCAAGTGGGATTGGCGAAATCAATGCCGACGCTCAGGAGTTCGAGCTCGAGCGAGCCGATCATCTCTCTGACGTTCTCGCGGTATGCCGCGAACGTGGCAAACCCATAATGTTTCACGTATCTGAACCCCTGGGTCACCAGTATCCGGGGAAGGGGAGATCGACTCCAGTACGCTTCCTGCAATTAGTCGCAGCCAATCCAGAAGTAACGTTTGTCGCAGCTCACTGGGGAGGTGGCTTACCGTTCTATGAACTGATGCCAGAAGTACGCAGCCAGTGTGCGAATGTTGTGTATGACAGCGCTGCATCGACGTACCTGTACGATGAGCAGATTTTTCGGTCTGTTATCGATGTTGTTGGTTCAGGCAGAGTCCTGTTCGGTTCGGATTACCCTGTGCTCCGGCAGGAGCCGTTCAAACGCAAAGCGCTTTCCGTTGCCTGGCGGGATGAAGCAGAACGTGACAGCGTCATGTTCAAAAACGCTGCCAGACTGTTCAGGATCGAGTTGAAAGAGGGTGAGCTGTCGTGATTGCGGGACTTTCCGGACGTGTCTCTGGCAAGAGTATTGATTCGCTGCTGATCGACGTCCAGGGAGTCATCTACCGTGTGGGAACGTCCACCTCGACACTCTCGGGAATCGACGGCGACTCGCCAATGGTGACGTTGCACACGCATCTCGTTGTGAGAGAAGACCAGCTTGCACTCTTTGGATTCCTGACCCGGGAGGAGCTCCAGCTGTTTGAGACGCTCATCACGGTTACTGGAATCGGTCCGCGCCTGGGATGTGCGATTCTCTCCCGTTTTCCAGTGGACAAGCTGCACAATGCCATTCAGAGTGGAGACGCCGATCTTCTGGCAACGGTGCCAGGAGTCGGCAAAAAGACCGCAGCTCGACTGATTGTCGATCTGCGAGGCAAGATGCCGACCGTTTTTACGAGCGGGGAATCTGCAGGTGGCGGTTCTGACGACGCGATCGAGGCGTTGCGGTCCTTGGGGTACTCGGCTGTCGAAGCTGCCGAGGCACTGGCGGGGATATCGACAGCTGCCGACGCATCCGTCGAAGACCGGGTGGTTGCTGCCCTGCAGTTTCTCTCGGCGACTTAGCTCGCATCGGTTTCTGCGGACATTCTCAAATCAATTGCGCGGGCGTGACCTTCCAGACCCTCGGCTCTGGCGATTGTTGTTGTGGCGGCTCCCAGTCGCTTGATTGCTTTCTCATTGGCGGCAGCCAGACTGATCACTCGCGTGAAGTCGGCCAGGTGGATTGGGGAAAAGAAGCGCGCTGAGCCACCAGTCGGCATGACATGGCTCGGGCCGGCGGTGTAGTCACCCAGTGCTTCAGGCGAATGCTCACCGACGAACACGCCTCCCGCGTGTTTCACGAGTGGCACTGCGGACCACGCATCGTGGAGTAAGAGGCAGAGGTGCTCAGGTGCGTATCGGTTTGCAAGGTCCATTGCGTCTTCGATCGATTCGACAATGACTGCGATCCCATTGTTCTGGATCGATGCCGAAGCGATCGCCTGTCGCGGAAGCGTCTCCAGCTGGCGTTTCAGCTCTGTGGACACGGCAGACACCAGGTCCGCAGAAAGTGAAATCAGAATTGCGCTTGCCATCGGATCGTGCTCCGCTTGAGCAATCATGTCGGCAGCGGTGATCACCGGGCCGGCGGAGTCATCGGCGACGATCAGCGTTTCCGTCGGACCCGGAAGCTGATCGATGGCGACGGTTCCGTAGACCTTTTTCTTCGCCAGAACCACAAAGATGTTGCCCGGACCGAAGATCTTATCGACATGCGGAACTGATTCGCTGCCATATGCCATAGCCGCGATGGCCTGTGCACCGCCGATCTGAAACACTCGGTCGACACCAGCCACATGAGCTGCAGCCAGAATCAGGGGCGAAACCGTGCCTTCGTGCGGAGGTGAGCAGACAACGACCTCTTCGACACCCGCGACCCTGGCTGGGACCGCTGTCATGAGCAACGACGACGGATAGACGGCGGTGCCACCTGGAGCATAGACGCCAATCCGCTCGAGCGGGCGGACAATCTGACCAAGCGCCCCTTCGCTTGTGTAGTCGATCCACGACGTCACCTTCTGGTGGGTGTGAAACGCTGCGATCTGATCAGCGGCCAGTGTGAGTGCCGATTGAAGGGCAGGATCGAGCTCATCAAATGCCGATTTCCATTCGAGTCGCGGTACCTCCAGGTGGACGGGCGCGCTGCCATCAATTAACTCGGTGAGCCGCTGTATCTCGGAATCTCCGCCCCGTCTGACACGCTCAAGGATTTGGTCGACAACCTGGGATGCTGTGAGATCTTCTCCAAACATGCGGCGAATGCCCGACTTTGCCTGTTCGGATAGCTCGATCTCTTCGAATCCCCTTCGTCTGGTGAGAGCCAGCCTGGCTTCATCCAGATCGCGGATGACTCGAAGTTCGATTGGCGCTGCTTCAGGTTCTGAGGACACCACCAACCTCCTGCATCAGGACTTTCTCGATACGCTTCCTGACCTTGATGAGATCGTTGTCGGTTAATGTGCGATCTGGCGCAGTGAAGGTGATGCGATATGCCAGGCTTTTCCTGCTCTCCCCAACCTGATCTCCTCGATAGATATCGAACAGGTCCACAGAGGTCACAAGCGGCCCGCCACCTGATCGCAAAGCGGCGGCAACATCGCCAGCTGGCGTCTCCTCGCCGACGATCACCGCAAAGTCCTGCCGCACCGGCAGATATCGGGGAACGCTCGCCTCCCGCTTTTCATGCCGCGCGCAGTCCATCATCCTGCGCAGATTGAGCTCCGCGACGTTCACCCGAACGCCATCCAGGCCAAACGCCCTGGCGACGTCCGGATCGAGCTCGCCAAGCACGCCGAGAAGCGTGTCCGCTTTCCTGATTTCTGCCGCGCGTCCTGAATGCAGGGCCGGGTGGAGGAGGGGACTCATCGTGGCTTGCTCAAGGCCGGCATGTTCGAGGATGACGTCGACAACGCCTCGCAAGTCGAAAAAGTCATAGACGTCGTTTCCAGAATAGATCGAGAATGGTTCTCGTTGACCGGCCATCACAATGGCGAGTGCATCGAGCTCGTCCGGCAACTGGTCTTGGCCTGCCGGAAGGAAGAGCTTGCCGAACTCGAAGAGTCCGACAGATGAGGAATGCTTCAAATTACTGGCCAATGGCTCCAGAAGCGATGGCACGATTGTCACCCGGAGCAGGCCACGATCATCCTGCAGCGGGTTTCGAAGTCTCAAGACTTCATTCTCCGGCACTGACGCAATCAGTCCAATTCCACTTCGGTCTTTTGAACCAAAGAGGGCTATTTCACTCTCAGAGACAGTTACGTACGTGACTGCTTCTGAAAGCCCTGCACCCTGAGCGACACGTCGAAGTCTCGACTGCATTGCGTACATGGAATCCCGCTGGACGGGTGCTGTCTGGCCGATTGGCAGGGTCGCTGGCAACGCGTCGTACCCGATGATCCGGGCAACCTCTTCGACGATGTCGTCATTGAGCGAAACATCGCTCCGAAACGTCGGAATAGTCACTGTCAATGTTGAGTGGTCGACGCCGCCAAACTCTGCGTCGAACCCGAGGCGTCCCAGAACGTCAAGGATGTCTTCCCGGTCGATCTCGATGCCGAGGACTTGCTCGAAGCGCGAGTAGGCCATCGAAACCTGGCGGGGCTCCAGTGGAGCGGGGTAGTAATCGGCATGCCCGCGCACTGTCGCACCCGGACACATATCGATCAGTAACCGAGTCGCGCGCGCAATTGCGTGCTCGACCAGGTTCGGATCGACGCCGCGTTCAAACCGTGCGGAAGCCTCGGTGCGGAGCTTCAAATCACGAGCCGTATGTCGCACGGATTTCATGTCAAAGTTGGCACCTTCGAGAATAATCGACGTGGTGCCATCGCTGACTTCCGAGCTCGAACCGCCCATTACACCAGCAATTCCGACGGGTGAATTAGCATCTGCGATCACCAGCATGTCGGCAGTGAGTTTACGAATCTGATGGTCGAGGGTCTCGAGTGTTTCGCCGTCTTCCGCTGGCCGAACCACGATTCGCTGACCATTCAGCTTGTCCATGGCGAATGCATGGAGTGGCTGACCCGTCTCAAGCATGACGTAGTTCGTGATATCGACAATATTGTTGATGGGTCGGACTCCGGCGGCAGTAAGCCTCCGGGTCATCCAGCTTGGGGATGGGGCGACCGTGAGCTCCTCCAGGACGACACCCATGTACCTCGTGCACAGTTCAGGGGCGTCCACAGAGACAATTTCGTCGATTCTCGGTCCCAGTTCCTGCACGGTGGCTGCAGGCAGGGTCGCGGCTTTCAGACTGTACAGTGCGGCAATCTCTCGCGCGATACCTTCTACGGAAAAGCAATGCACGAGGTTAGGGGTGATTTCGAGCTCGAGAATCGTGTCGCCAAGGTGATCGGCGAGTGGCGCACCTGGCGGTGCGTCGACCTCGAGTACCAGGATGCCCTCGTGTTCGCCCGAAAGCCCAAGCTCTTTTTCGGAGCAAACCATGCCCTCAGAGAGAATGCCTCGCATCTTTGCCGGCTTCAGGACTCGGCGCTGCCCTGAGTCGCTGTAACCGTCGATCAGATTGGCGCCGGCGATTGCCAGAGCGACTTTCTGACTTGCCGCAATGTTTGGGGCGCCGGTGACGACCGTAAGTCGATGCGGGCCAGCTTCGACGTCGGCGAGCACAAGGCGATCCGCATCAGGATGTGGCGAGACTGCATGAACGTATCCGACGAAGACATTGTCCCAGTCCGTGCCGATTTGCTCGATCTTCTCGACTTCGAGTCCTGCCATCGTTAGCCGGTATGCAATGTCTGCCGTTGAAGCTCCGGGGTCCACAAGGGTCTTCAGCCAACTGATTGGTACTTTCATCGAGTCACCTCAGTGCCCTGGATTCGCATCGACGCAAACTGGGAGAGAAATCTCAGGTCGTTTCCAGCGAATGCACGGATATCGTTGACTCCATAGCGCATCATCAGCAGACGCTCTACACCAAGCCCGAAGGCGAAGCCGGTGTAGACGTCCGGATCGATGCCAACTCCACGGAGAACTTTCGGATGGACCATACCGGCGCCGCCCATTTCCAGCCAGCCGCTGTACTTGCACACCCGGCATCCCTTGCCGTTGCAGATTGCGCAATCGACGGCAAAGTCGACGCCGGGTTCGACGAACGGGAAGAAGTCGCAACGAAACCGGATGCGTCGCTCCGGACCAAAGAGCTGCCGGGCAAGTTCCTGAAGCACGCCCTTCAGGTCGGACATCCGAATGCCTTTATCGACGGCCAGTCCCTCGATCTGGTGGAACATCCATTCGTGCGAGGCGTCCTGAGCTTCGTAGCGGTACACCCTGCCAGGCACGATCACTCGAATGGGTGGCGATGTTTTCTCCATGACACGAGCCTGCATCGGCGATGTGTGCGTTCTCAGCACGATCTCCTCCGACTCGGTCTCCACGATGATGGTGTCCCAGACATCGCGGGCGGGGTGATCGGCAGGAATGTTCAGGAGGTCAAAGTTATACCGACCGGTTTCCACCTCAGGGCCAAAGACGGTCTGGAAGCCCATCAGCGCGAAGATCTCGCTGAGCTCGTCGATCATCAGCCAGACTGGATGGGCGTGCCCGATCTGCGCTTTGCGCCCCGGCAGCGTGACATCAACGGTCTCGGCAGAAAGTCGTTGCTGCAGCGCGACTTCTTTGACCTGACTGGCCTTTACCGCAAATCGTTCTGACAGGCCCTGCTTGACTTTGTTGGCAGTGCGCCCGGCTTCGGGGCGATGTTCTGGTTCGATGCCACCGAGTCCCTTCAACAGGACGGTCAAGGTTCCCTTTCCACCCAGCACCGATCGATCCCATTCTTCGAGGGACGCGCTGTCGGTCACTTCCTCGAGCGCCTGGGTTGCTTTGGCATCCAGCGCGTGCAGCTCGGCAATGAATGTCTCGTAGTTCATTCCTGTCATCTCTCGATTCGCGCAACAAAAAAGACCCCGGTCAGGGACGAGGGGTCTCCACGCGGTACCACCCTGATTCACCACTATTTCTGGTGCGCTCAATGCTCCCGACAAGCGTCAGGCGTTCCCGATAATGGCGGGTACCAGTAGCGACTACCCGAGCTATCGCTCGCTCACCGCACCGCTCGGAAGTGAAATACCTGGTGTGTCTGTCGAAGCCGCTTGCAGCGCAATGGCGACTTTCTCTGGCGACGACGGCCCGGTACGTGTCTTCGTCCTGGCATTTCCGATATTCGATTCTCGTCGGCAGTATAGCAAAGCACTCTGCGTCAGACCGTATACTCGGGCTAAATCGATGATTTTCACCGACGAGATTTGGAGGGAGGAGACACGACCAGTGGAGTTCACGATCGAAACAGTGCTCGCGAGGGAAATCCTCGATTCCCGGGGCAATCCGACGGTCGAGGTTGAAGTGTCGCTGACGGGCGGCGCGTTTGGACGAGCGTCTGTTCCGTCCGGAGCGTCTACCGGGGCATTCGAAGCGGTCGAACTGCGAGACGGCGATAAGGGACGCTATGGCGGGAAGGGCGTGCTGACTGCCGTCAGACATGTGAACCAGGAGATCGCTGATGCGGTGACGGGAATGGATGGGCTCGACCAGCGCAGAATCGACCGAACTATGTGCGAGCTGGATGGTACAGAAAACAAGGGTCGTTTGGGAGCAAACGCAATTCTCGGCGTCTCGCTGGCGGTGGCCAGGGCGTCCGCCGATCAGCTTGGATTGCCTTTGTACCGATATCTGGGTGGCCCTCAGGCCAGGGTTTTGCCGACACCTATGCTCAACATCCTGAATGGTGGAAAGCACGCTCAGGGATCAAGTGTCGACATGCAGGAGTTCATGGTGATGCCGCTCGGTGCGCCGAGTTTCTCCGAGGGGTTGCGCTGGGGAGCGGAGATTTTCCAGAGCCTGCGGACGTTGCTCTCAGGGATGGGGCTGAGCACAAATGTTGGGGACGAAGGTGGGTGCGCTCCGTCGCTTGAATCGAACGAAGTCGCGGTGAACCTCGTGAATCAGGCAATCGAAACTGCAGGATATCGGCCCGGAGAGGATGTCGCGATTGCACTCGACCCTGCGGCCACAGAGTTTTTCAGGGATGGCGAGTACGTTCTTGCTGGAGAAGGCAGGACGCTGACTGCAGATGAAATGATCGCATACTGGGCCGATTGGACTGAGCGATTCCCGGTGGTATCCATCGAGGATGGGCTGAGTGAGGATTCCTGGTCAGACTGGGTCGCGCTTACGGAACGTATGGGCAGCACCGTTCAGATTGTTGGTGACGATCTGTTCGTTACGAACACTGAGCGGCTCAAACGCGGGATTGCCGAGAGAGCCGGTAACTCGATCCTGGTGAAGCTCAATCAGATTGGCACCCTGAGTGAAACGCTCGATGCCGTTGAAATGGCTCAACGCTCAGGATTCTCGACGGTGATTTCTCATCGCAGTGGTGAAACTGACGACACATTCATAGCCGACCTGGCAGTCGCTACGAACAGCGGACAGATCAAGGCTGGTGCGCCAAGTCGAATGGACCGAGTCTCGAAATACAACCAACTCCTCAGAATCGAGCAGGAGCTGGGATCTGAAGCAGTCTACGCCGGACGGAATGCGCTTCGGCACAGAGAATGACCTAGCGCAACAGAAGTGATGCCTCGGTCATCTGGCCAGGAGCGGACAATCCCAGCATGTCAAGTATCGTGGGTGCCACGTTGCTCAACGCGCCGCCTTCTATCAGGTCGACATTTCGAAGGGGATGATCGTCTGGCGCGACCAGTACACATGAAACCGGGTTGGTTGTGTGGGCTGTCAGAGTAGCGCCAGTCTCCTGGTCGATCATTTCCTCGCAGTTTCCATGATCTGCTGTCACCAGGGCCAGCCCGCCTGAAGCGGCAAGCGCCTCGAGTACGGAACCTAGGCATCGGTCGACAGTTTCGACTGCCGCCACGGCTGCCGCGAAGTTGCCGGTATGACCAACCATGTCGCAGTTGGCGAAATTGACAACGACGAATGCGTAGTTGCCCGAATTGATCGCATCGACCACTGCCGAGGCGACTCCGGCAGCGCTCATTTCTGGCTGCAGATCGTAAGTTGCAATTTTAGGAGATTGCTCCAGATGCCGATCTTCGCCAGCGAATGGCTCTTCGCGTCCACCGTTGAAGAAGAACGTAACGTGCGCGTATTTCTCAGTTTCGGCAGCGTGGAATTGCTTCAACCCAGCTTCTGAAATCACCCTCGCAAGCGGCTGTTCCACATCATGTGGTGCGAACGCAACGTCGACCGACAGATCTTGCTGGTAGCGAGTCATCGTAGTGAATGAGACTGAACCGGACAGGTTCACCTCTCGCTCAAAATCAGCGAAGTTGGGTGTAGCGAGCGCTCTGGTGATCTGGCGCATCCGGTCGGCCCGAAAGTTGACCATGATCACGCTGTCGCCCGGTAGAACGGTTACCGGCTCGCTGCCTGGCGGCACGATGTGACATGGCTCGATGAATTCGTCGGTGACCCCGGTGCGATACGCATTCTCGATCGCGGCGGCCGCTGAAGTGAATCGATGGCCTGATCTCAATGTGAGGCACTCGTATGCTTTCCGGGTGCGGTCCCATCGCTGGTCCCGATCCATGGCGAAATACCTTCCACAAATGGACGCGATCCGACCGGTGCCGCGTCGCTGACACCTGTCCTGGAGCGACAACACGTGTCCCAGTGCTGAATCAGGGGCGGTATCGCGACCATCAGTGAACGCATGGATGAAAACTCGCCTGAGCCCGCGGGATGCGGCAAGATCGAGAAGGGCGTCGAAGTGACGGCTGTGACTATGGACACCGCCATCACCAACGAGACCGATGAGGTGAAGCGACTTTCCCTCGGCCAGGCAATGATCGATAGCGGTATTGAAGGCAGCGACATCGGAGAACGACCCGTCTTCGATGGCTTTGTCAATTCGGCTGATCCATTGATAAACGACAAATCCCGCACCCAGGTTCAGATGCCCAACTTCTGAGTTGCCCATCTGGCCCTCTGGTAGTCCGACCGCAAGGCCAGAGGTCCGGAGCTGGGTGCATGGATAACGCGCGAGCAAGCGATCCATTACCGGGGTACGGGCAGCCTGGACAGCATTGCCAGGATAGTCGGGCCCAATTCCCCAGCCATCCAGGATGATCAGTGCAACAGGCAGATTTGGAGTGATGGTCATCGCAATTTTGCCTTATCGAGCTCGAAAACAGTACGCAGAAATCTCAGGGTGCAGTGTGCCACTGCAGCTTGCCTTGCTGCAGGAGGACTCATCTCAACGTTCTCAGGGATGGGACTCCCGTGCGAGAATGTCCGGGATATTGGCAATCGGATTCAGGACAGGAACAACATGTCTACATACACAGTGACTCTCATTCCGGGCGACGGAATTGGCCCCGAAGTTTCTGCCGCGACGAAGGCGGTGATCGATGCTTCCGGAGTTTCGATCGCCTGGGAGGAGCAGCCCGCAGGTTCAGTCGCACTTGAGACGCATGGCGAGCTTCTGCCAGAGTCGACGCTGGACTCGATTCGCGCGAATGGGATTGGCCTGAAGGGCCCAATCACGACACCGATCGGTACGGGTTTCCGGAGTGTCAACGTCGGTTTGCGGCAGGCACTCGAACTCTATGCGAATGTGCGGCCTGGGAAAACGATCAAAGGAGTTCAGGCCCCGTTCGAAGACATCGATATCGTCGTGATTCGAGAGAACATGGAAGGTATGTACTCCGGCATCGAGTTCGATACCGGAACGCCAGAAGCTGCCACCGTGATTGGCTCCATCAACGACAACAACAGCAAGAAGGTTGCTGCCGACGCGGCGATCAGCATCAAAGTGATCAC
>JBGTJM010000590.1:0-1920 GCA_041745115.1 Thermomicrobiales bacterium | reverse complement strand
TTACCAGAGCGGACGGTGATGCATGACGGACATTTCAAGGCGGCACCTGATCGGGGGTCTTGGTGCTATTGCGATTGGCGGGACTGCTCGAGTCGAAGCGCAGGATCTGGCGGGATTTCCAGATGAGGATTGGGCGCTCGTTGCGCCTTCAGACGTCGGATTGTCTCAGGCGCAGCTCGATGCGGCGGGCAATCATGCCGCTGCAAATATGCAGGACATCACCAGCGTTCTGGTCGTTCGTTCCAACGGGATTGCCTACGAGCGGTATTTTGGGGATGCGTACGGGATGGATGATCCGGTCAATATCCGGTCGATCACCAAGTGCGTGACAGGGACGCTGGTCGGTATCGCCATCGACGACGGACTGATGTCGCTCGATACGACGATTGGGGATGTGATCCCGGACCTGATTCCGGCGGGAGCGGATCCGCGCACGGCCTCGATCACGATCGAGCAATTGCTGACGATGAGTGCTGGTTGGGCCTGGGATATCTCTTCCGACTGGCAGACACTCATCGCATCTGATAACTGGACCGAGCTGACGCTTAGTCTGCCAGTGGTTTACGAGCCAGGGACGATCTACGCGTACAACACAGGAGGATCGCACTTGCTTGGCGTGATGACGCAGCGCGCTGCAGGTGAAGACCTGGAGGACTACGCGCAGAGAAGGTTGTGGGCTCCGCTGGGTATCGACCGGCCGGCATGGAGGCGAACGCCGGAGGGTGTGGCCCTGGGCGGTGCTGGTCTGGAGCTGACGCCCCGTGATCTGGCGCGATTTGGATTGCTGTCGCTGCGGGACGGTCAATGGGATGGCGACTCGGTGGTGTCGGAAGGTTGGTTTCCGGAGGCTACGCGGTTTCACATCCAGGGCGACTCGACCGGCTATGCCGGGTATGGCTACCAGTGGTGGGTGGTCGACTATGCGAACGGGTTTCATGCCTGGTTCGGATTGGGGTTTGGCAGCAACTATCTGTATGTGGTGCCGGCGCTCGATCTGGTGATTGTGGTCTTGAAGGGGTTCGAGACACCGCCAAGTCCGGTGTCGATTGTGCGGCCGTTTATCGAAGGCTGGATTTTGCCAGCGGTTGTGGCTTGATCGATGGAGGTGCCGCCATCATGAACGATCGATTCGGTCCGGCGCTGAGCCTTCGATGGATCAGTTCGTTCCCTGAACGATGGCGGCGAGGATGAGTGTCGATTGGGCAGGAGCGTTTTGATCAAGACCGGAACTCATAGGAGCTCCTGCCCGTCACGGGGCGCGATGCATCAGGGCTCCCCCTGGCTGATGCTTTCTACGCAGCGAGCGGCGGGATCGGAGTAACCCGGGATCGAACCATCAGACCGGCGGCTGCGGCAGCGAAGCCCATCAGGAGGGCAAACTGTTCGCTGCTGAGATTGACCCCAAATCCAATGACCAGGGCAATCGCGGCTTGAATCATTGCCAGCCAGAGGGCTGGTTCGCGTCCGAACAAGACTCCGCTTACGGCGCTTTTCGATTCGGCTAACGTTGACACCTGACTGGTTTCCATGGAAATGCTCGCTCCTTGCATTGAATGGCCGTGATGTTCAACCTGTGGGACGTTCCTTGTGATTCCGTCTGCAGTTACCATTCCGGTTCCTTTCCTGAGTAAGCTGGTTCGTCCGGCCTGATTCCTTTGTTGCTTTGACATCCCCACATTACGATCGAATTGTTCCCGGCACTACGTGCATTACCCACGCATGGCCCACATGTCGGCGACCAGTCTGACCGCTGTGCCTTCCTGTATCTGATTCAGGAGCATTCCGGCCTGGACGCTGCACCTTTCCCGGAGTGTGGACGGTGTTCAAATTCGGGCTTTCAGGTGAAAAAGTGAGAACCGTATTACTATTACCGCTGTCAACGAGGTAATCGAGTTGCCGGTCAGGTCCGGACAACCAGGA
>JBGTJM010000589.1:0-3188 GCA_041745115.1 Thermomicrobiales bacterium | reverse complement strand
TTTCCGATCGTGGGCAGGCTATGTGGCGCGTTTCTGGAAGGGATTGCGCTGACTGCCAGAGCCGGTGTCGTCTTCGAGATGGGGAGCGGCTATGGCTATTCGGCCTGGTGGTTCAGCCGGGCAGTCGGCGACGGCGGGAAGGTCTATTGCACTGATGGCAGCGCAGAGAACCGAGAACTGGCCGAGGATTATCTGACCCGGGCCGGGCGATGGGACCGGATCGAGTATCACGTTGGGTACGCGCAGGATGTGCTGCAGCAGACCCCCGATTCGTTCGACATCGTTTACAACGACATCGACAAGGAACAGTATCCGGAGGCGTGGCTGCTGGCGAAAGATCGCGTGCGGCACGGAGGTCTCTATATCTGCGACAACGTGCTTTGGTCTGGCAGGGCCACCGGTGGCGACGCCGATGATGGCGAGGCTTCGACCGCCGCAATTCGGCAGCACAACCAGTTGATTTTCGACGACCCGGACTTCGACGCGTTCATCTACCCGGTGCGAGATGGGCTGATTGTGGCACGACGTCGAGGTCGGTAGCTCTTTCTCACTACAGCAATTCATATCAGGTCAGCTCGACCATCAGAACTCGCGATCGATTGGGACCAGACAGCAAAAGCATCGCTGCTTGCCAGAGTTTAGTCTTGACTAATTCTCATATTAGCCTTAGCATCGCTTGACTGTCCGGTGGTGCGGAGCTTGCGCCACAGTTCTTGAGAATTGCAGGTTCTGATCGTGTTCCCTTTGAGGCGATTTCCTTTCAAATCGCGCCCGGCGGCAGCAATCCTGCTGCTGGGAGTCCTCCTGCTGGCTGCGTGCGCGCCCATTTCGGAGTCCGAGCTTCCAGACTTCTCGAACCGGCAAATCAATGTGGTGGCAACGACAGGTATGGTCGGCGACATTGTGCAGGTCGTTGGCGGCGATCGGGTCGAAGTCACCACGTTGATGGGACCCGGTATCGATCCGCATGCATACAAAGCCAGCGAAGGGGATGTCGAGAAGATCGGCAGCGCGGATATCGTTTTCTACAACGGACTGCATCTCGAAGCCAAGGTTGCTGAAGTCTTCGGAAAAATGGGCGACGACATTGTGACCGTCCCGGTTGCTGAGCGTATTCCGGTGGACCGTCGCATCGTTGTGGGAACAGGCATTGGTGCCTACGACCCACACGTCTGGTTCGATGTGGAGTTGTGGTCGATTGCTGTGGAGGAAGTACGGGACACGTTCGTGCGAGTCGATCCGGCTCACGTCGATGGATACAACGCGCGGGCCGACGCGTTTCAGCTGGAGATGGCCGAGCTGGATGAGTATGTTGCCGAGCAGGCGCTGCGAGTCCCACCGGATCAGCGGGTGCTGATCACCGCGCACGACGCGTTCGGCTATTTTGCGCGGGCCTATGCATTCGAAGTATTGGGACTGCAAGGGGTGAGCACTGCGACTGAGGCCGGCGCAGGGGATATTCAGGATCTGGCTGAGATCATTGTCGAACGACAGATTCCGGCAATTTTCGTGGAAACCTCAGTCTCGCCGCGAACCATCCAGGCCCTGCAGGAAGCAGTTCGGGCCCGCGGATTCGAGGTCGTTGTCGGGGGCTCACTCTTTTCGGATGCGATGGGCGATCCGGGCACCCTGGAAGGAACGTATCTGGGCATGGTCCGCCACAACATCGACACAATCGTGGGAGCGCTATTGAGCGAATCGTCAGCTGAAGGTGAGCGGGAACCATGATCGACCCGAACGTGGCGGCTATCGATGTCGCCGATCTGACTGCGGTCTATAACGAGCAACCGGTGCTTTGGGATGTCGATGTGATCGTTCCTGCCGGTGTGCTGATGGCGATCGTGGGACCCAACGGCGCCGGCAAGACAACGCTGATCAAGTGCGTTCTCGGACTGATTCCGGCGGTAGCTGGTTCAGTGCTGGTGCAGGGCGCCGCCTATAAGGAGCGACGAGAGTCTGTGGCGTATGTGCCGCAGCGAGGAAGCGTCGACTGGGATTTTCCCACCAACGTACTCGACGTTGTGGAAATGGGTCGATACGGAGCGCTCGGGTGGATGAAGCGTCCTGGGCGCAGAGAACGGGACCAGGCGATGGATTCACTGGCGAAGGTTGGCATGGAGAATTTTGCGGGGCGCCAGATCAGTCAGCTTTCCGGTGGACAGCAACAACGGGTATTTCTGGCACGTGCTTTAGCTCAGGATGCCGACATCTACCTGATGGATGAGCCGTTTCAGGGGGTCGATGCAACGACCGAACGTGCCATTGTCGAAATCCTGCGAGAACTGCGAGCTACCGGAAAGACAGTGGTCGCAGTGCATCACGATCTGCAAACGGTTGCTGAGTACTTCGATTGGGTGACGCTATTGAACGTACGCAAAATCGCAAGCGGGCCGGTGGATGAAGTCTTCACTGAGGAAAATCTGCGATTGACGTACGGCGGGCTGGTTGCAGTGCTGCGCAATGGTCAGGCCAACGGGGAGTCCGCAGCATGACGAGAGTGGTGGGATGCAGCCTGATCTGCTTCTGACGCTGCCAGGGATTCTGAACGACCTGGTCAACGACTACACCTTGCGGACGGTGGCACTGGGAGCCGCGGTGCTGGGGATCGTAGCCGGAGCCCTGGGATGTTTCGCGGTATTGCGGCGGCAAAGTCTGGTCGGAGATGCCATGTCCCACGCCGCGTTGCCGGGCATCGCCCTGGCGTACATGCTGACTGGGAGCAAGGACAACTTGGTTCTGTTGCTTGGAGCGGCACTTGCCGGTTGGCTGGCAACCCTGGCGGTCATCTCGATTGTGCGGACGTCGCGGGTGAAGTTCGACAGCGCGCTTGGACTGGTGTTGTCTGTTTTTTTCGGATTTGGATTGATGCTACTGACGTTCATCCAGCGGCAACCAGATGCCTCTCAGGCCGGACTTGACAAATTCCTGTTTGGCCAGGCTGCGACGCTTATCGAAGACGACGTGATCACGATGGCAGCCCTTGCTGCCGTGGCTCTGGGAATGCTGCTGATATTATGGAAAGAGTTCAAGTTACTTAGCTTTGATCAGGACTTTGCAGCAACCATCGGCTATCCGGTGCGGGTGCTGGATGTGCTGCTGACGACACTGATCGTGATTGCGATCGTGGTCGGGTTGCAGGCCGTGGGAGTGGTACTGATGAGTGCGATGATCGTAGCACCGGCATCGGG
>JBGTJM010000588.1:0-2844 GCA_041745115.1 Thermomicrobiales bacterium | reverse complement strand
CAACCGAAAGAAGTGGATAGCGGCTTTCGGGAATCAGCGCAAACCGAGCCAAAGGAGCCGCTTCCTCTGGTTCGTCTGGGTCGGACCATAGCTCCGTCGAGTAAACCCCGGTACCCGCCGCAACAGTGATTTCAGTCTGACTATCGTCCTGGTCCGCGAGCGCCCTGCCTGCAATCACATGCATTGGATTCTTCCAGCCGAGTTCCGAAGGGGGGTCTGGATCGTCCATCGGCCAGTATCCAGGGCCAGGTGGACAATTCGGCCCGCATGCGAACCCGTATCGAGGATTCGGGCCATTGACGATCGGTGTGGTGAGAAACGTCCTGACTTCGAAATGGAGGTGGCTCGGCGATCGTGAGTCGGTCCGAAACAGCACCGTTCCCAGCGTCTGGCCACGATCGACTCTCTGGCCAACATCGACGGGCACGTCGTAATCGAGATGTCCATACATGGAATAGAGTCCCGGCTCGTGTCGCACGATGACAACCCTGCCCGGATAGTCAGCGTCGACATACACGACGTCCCCTTCTGCAATCGAATACACCAGCGCACCAGCCGAGTTACCCTCGATCGTGTACCAGTTCTCACCGGTATGCCACCAGCCGGAGTTGAATCCGGTGTTCTCGCAGGCATATCCGTGCAGAATGAAGCATCCGTCGCCAGGAAGTCTGCCCGGCAGTCCCATGGGGAGCCCGAACCGCAGTCTCGCAGTCTGTCCAGCAACGTCAGGTCGGCAAAGCAACGGAATGGTCGCGGCCCCGAGTATCAAACCGCGCCGCGAAAACCGAGTGGTGCGGCTGCCCTGGTCGCTGCGTGCATTCATCCCGCCCCACTCAGAGTCACCATCGCCCCTGCATTGTGCCTGGATATCATCAGTCATCGTTGGTGATCTCTGGAATGAACACCACTCGCAGTGCAGAAGGTCTGCCGTCTGAACCTGTTTCAGCCGCGTCCGGGACGAGTCCCTGAACCCAACCCGGACCACCACGATCAGTGCTCACTTCGTACCACACACTGTATGCGTCTGCACTTGTTCCGTTCGAGTTCCCTGGGCCCGCTGTTACGGACAATAGCGTGGCACCATCCTCAAGCTCAGTTCGCGCCGGTTCTGTGAAAGGCAGTTGGTCGCTTAGGACTGGAGTATTCCAAAGCGGCACAGATCGATTGGAGCCCACTGCGACGACCTTGCTGTCAGCATTCAACGATGCGGCTTGAATCTCTGCAATGACATGTGCGGGATTGCGCCAACCCATTTCGACCGGATGCTCACCAGCGTCGATCGGCCAATAGCCAGGACCGGGAGCACACTGGAAGCCGCAACCAACACCATACCTGGGCGAATCACCATTGACCTCAGTCTGAAACAGGAAGTCTCGAATCTCAAAATGCAGGTGACTCGGAGCTTGGCCGTCGTCCCGCAATAGCACGGTGCCAAGTACCTGGCCCGCCTGCACCTGCTCTCCGGGCGCAACGGCCAGCTCAGGATCAAGATGACCGTACATCGAAAAGAGTCCACCAGGATGCTCGATTATGACGACCCGCCCGGGATACTCAGACCCAGCAAAGACAATCTCCCCACTGTCGATCGCCACCACCAGCGCGCCGCCCGTTTCACCCACTATGGAGTACCAATCCTCCCCGGTATGCCACCAGCCGGGGTTGTACCAGGTGTTCTCGCAGGCAAATCCATGTCGAATCCAGAACCCATCACCTGCCAACCTGGTTTCCCACCGAACTGGATAGCCGACACTGATGCTGCTCTTTGCGAGGGACGCTCGAGGAATAGCCGCACCGACCAATGCTGCTCCAATTGCTGCATTGAACGATCGCCGGGACATCAATTGGGACGGATCAAACGGAACCGAGAAACGGCACATGGAATAGCCTTACACGCTGACAGACACGACAGTCACATATTGTCTTACGTCTCTCATCTACCGATGGCCGTGCCTGACCAACGCTGCCACCCACCAACGGTCCCTTTGGTACACTCGCCAAACCCGCCCGCATGGTGAAAATGCGGGTGGCAGCCACCTCTGCATACAGAATCCAGGAGCTTTCTGCCCGTGACGGCAACTATTGAGCCCGATCAGCAACCTGCCAGCCCTCGCCTCCCAGTAGACTTCGATCTCCGCGAAGCGCGGGCAGCGTCGGAAACGACGCGGGTACTCGAAGCAGAGCTTCGATCTCGGGTGCAGGGTGAGGTCCGCTTCGACCGAACCTCTCGAATGCTGTACTCAACTGATGCGTCAAACTACCAGATCGAGCCAGTCGGCGTTGTGCTTCCACGATCAATCGATGACGCCATTGGTGCGGTTGAGTTGGCGTCGAGCCATGGTGTGCCAATCCTCCCAAGAGGGGGCGGCTCATCGCTGGCCGGGCAAACTGTCGGTGCCGCCCTTGTCATCGACTTCTCCAAGTACCTGACGCGCATCGTCGATTTGAATGTCGAATCACAATCGGTACTGGTCGAGCCCGGCATCAATCTCGACTCGCTGAATAAGTTGTTGAAGCCGAACGGATTGATGTTCGGCCCAGATCCGTCGTCGAGCAATCGTGCCACCGCCGGTGGCGTGGTGGGAAACAACTCCACCGGCGCCCATTCCATTCTGTATGGCATGACGGGTGACAACGTCATCAGCTTGCGATGTGCTCTGCCCGAGGGCGGAGTAGTCGATCTGGGACCAGTCACCGAGGAGAATCTGGAAGCGCAGGCCGCTGCCGTTGATACCCGTGGCAAGCTCCTGAGTCAGCTACTGGCGTTCAGAGAGAAAAACGCGTCGTTGATCGAGCGAGATTTCCCGCCCCATTGGCGACGCTCGACGGGTTACTCGCTCGATGAGT
>JBGTJM010000587.1:0-5262 GCA_041745115.1 Thermomicrobiales bacterium | reverse complement strand
ACGAGCAAACCCTCTTCGTAGGTAAGGGCTATTGCCAGTCCGTCGATCTTGGGCTCCGTGACAAACGTCAGACTGTCCGTTCCCGCTGCCCGCTTACCTCTGCCCACCCATGCTTCGAGTTCTTCGAGGCTGAAGACGTTGCTGAGGCTGAGCATTGGAACGGGATGAATCACCTTCTCGAAGCCGGACTCTGGCGTAGAGCCGATTCGCTGAGTCGGCGAATCTGGAGACACGAGTTCAGGATGCTCCTCTTCTAAACGCCTCAACTCATGAAAGGCCTCATCAAACTCGGCGTCGGAAACCGTTGGGCTGTCGAGAATGTGGTACTCGTAGTTCCACTGGTTGATCTGACTCCTGAGGTCTTTGATTTTCTGGATGATGGATTGTTCGGTCATGGCTAGAAACTCCGGGGCGCATGAAAAGACTGTGGATCGCTCCTGAACGTACGATTCGAACAAGTATTCTATCATTGTGCCGGACTAGCGCTGGCTGAACTTCCAGCTCACTATCAGATCACATGACTCAGCTTCACAGTGCGATCATCGATGCAGAGGACGAAGGCGCCACTCCCGTGGAGGCATATCGTTTTCTGATCGAGCGGGCTCGGGAGTACGTTGCGGAGCATGGCGGAAGTGTGGCTGAGGATGCGCTGATCGGTCACATGTTTGGAACGACACGGTCACCACAGATGTGGAAGACGCTTTTCGAGCGAGTCATTGGGGATGATCCTGAACTGCGCCGACGCATCGATGGAATGTGGACAGTTGCCGGCGTGTCAGCGCGGCAGACAAGCTTACTGTCCGATTTTGTGGCGGTCGACGTTGAAACAACTGGTCTGAAGCCGATAAGCCACCGGGTGATCGAAGTCGGCATGGTTCGGTATGTCGGTGGGCAGGAGGTGGACGCATACGCTCAACTCGTGAACCCAGGACGTCGGTTGCCTGCGTACATCTCGAAGCTGACCGGGATATCGGACCACGATCTCGAGAACGCGCCGCCATTCGAAGAGATTGCCGAAGCGGTCTCGACGTTTATTGGAGATGCAATCGTTGTCGGACACAACGTGGGATTCGATCTGCGATTTCTCAATGCGGAACTCAAACGGTCCGGCCTGCCCGGCTTGATCAACGAAACCGTCGATTCGATGATGCTCGCCAGGGCCGTGCTCGAGAACATTCGCCGACTGAGTCTCGAGAGTGTTGCGAAGACACTCGGAATTGCTGCAAAGGACACGCACCGGGCACTTGGAGACGCAATGCTTTCTGCCCAGTGTGCGCAGCTGTTGTTGCAGATTGCTGAGGATCAGGGAGTAGCATCAATTGCGCAACTCTCGACTGACCGAGGAAAGCCTGCCCTGCCTCGCGATCGTGTGGGCCGGGCTCGCTCCGTTCTCGATGAGTCGCTTCTTGCTGACATCCCTCGCTGCCCCGGGGTTTACATCATGCGGGATGCGGACGATCGGGTGCTCTATGTCGGCAAGGCCAAGAATCTGAGGGACCGAGTTGGCTCCTACTATGCACAGCCGCTCGGATATACACGCAAAATGGATGGCTTGGTCGAATCGATTGCGAAAATTGACGTGGAGCGTACGGGTACTGAGCTCGAGGCGTTGATACTGGAAGCGCAACTCATACGACGATTTCAGCCCAGGTTCAATCGAGCCATGCGTGCACATGAGGACTATCCGTACATCCGGGTGACGATGTCGAGTCCCTGGCCGAGGATTTACCTGGCGCGTAAGGCTAGTGATGACGGAGATCGGTATTTTGGCCCTTACCGAAGCCGATCTGCGGCCAAGATGGCCGTTGAGCTTCTGAACGATCTTCTGCCGTTACGGACGTGCAACAGATCGTTCAAGAGCGCGAAGAGTCTTGGATCACCCTGCCTGCGACTCGACCTTCATCAATGCCTCGGTCCTTGTATGAAAAAGGCGAAACGTGGAGACTATCTTGACGCTATCAGGGTCGCTACCGAGTTTCTCGAGGGTGATGATGACACGGTGCTTTCAGCGATCCACGAGCAACTCGAGGAATCAGCGGAACAGCAGGACTTCGAAAGAGCGCGTCATCTTCGAAACGCAATTCGCACTCTGCAGACGATATCAGGTGCTGGTCGTAGGTTGAGGCAAAACGATGCGTCCAACCACAAGCTGCTCATTTTGCCATCGTACGATGAGATAACCGTCCACGTGGCTATTGTTGCCAGTGGCCGGATCTGGGCGAAGTGCCGTGGGTCGAGACGTGAACCGACGGCCCGACTCGAAGAACGCATGTCCTGCGCGTATGAGCGGCTGCTGTTCAACGGTGATCCCCGAGTGGATCAGACAACACTGGACGATAGCCTGATCGTGTCCAGATGGACTGACAAGCATGCAGGCCACCCGGCCCTGATCCCGATAAACCCGGGAATCACCCCCAATTGGAGGCAGATTGCGGAGCTGGCCATGAACCTGTCGTACGGCGATTTTGAAAGCTGGGTGCCTCGGGACGACGATGAGGGGTCAGACGAAGCCGGTCAGCACGATGTGGATCAACAGGCGATGTCGGCCGCAACGAGGCTTGTTGACTCTGCGAGGAACGAATTCACCGATTCAGCGAGCGCGCAACTCTAGACTTTCTCAGCGAAGTGGCTGTGCCAGCGTGTCCAAAGTTCGTCCGTTCGCTATACTCGTTTCGCCGCGGTTCTGACCTGACCATCGTAACTCGAACATGGAGTGTGCCTGAATGCTGAATCTGATCGCCGATGAAATACGAGCTTGCACACTCTGCGAGCTGGCCAGGACCCGAACTCATGCCGTACCGGGAGCGGGTCCGGATCGAACCGGAGTGATGCTTATCGGCGAGGGGCCGGGTTTTCACGAAGATCAGCAGGGATTGCCGTTCATTGGCGCCGCCGGGAAGTTTCTCGATGAGCTACTGGCACAGGCAGAGTTGACGCGGGATGACGTTTTCATCACAAACGTGGTGAAGTGCCGGCCTCCCGGAAATCGCGATCCATTGCCGGACGAAATGATGGCGTGCAGCACGTATCTGGACAGGCAGATCAATGCAATCGATCCTACCGTGATCGTGACGCTGGGAAGGTTTTCCATGAGCCGGTGGTTCGCTGGTGAGCGGATTTCAAAGATTCACGGTCAGCCGAAGAAGATAGGCGCCAGGACTATCGTGCCGATGTACCACCCGGCGGCTGCGCTGCATCAGGGAAATCTCAAAGCCGTGATTCTGGAGGACTTTGCCCGACTTCGGACGATCGTCGAAAAGGCCGAAATCGCCCGCCTGCAGGAGCAGGAACCCGTCGTTCCTGTGGAGCCTTCCCCCGAGCAAATGAGCATGTTCTAGCAGAACTCATAGCGTTAAATCGAAAGCGTCGGCCAGCATCGAGCTTGGTCGACGATCGTGTGAGAGAAGGTGTTTTTGGACAACCGAGTGAAGATCATATTTCTTGGGGGAGCGGCTGAGATCGGTCGGAACATGATGGTTCTCGAACACGAACTCGGGATTCTGATCGTTGATTGTGGTGTGGGATTCCCAGAAGCAGAGCAGCTGGGTATCGACCTTATCTTGCCAAATATCGACTATCTGCGGGACAAGATCGATCAGATCCTCGGTATTGTGATTACCCATGGGCACGAGGACCACATTGGAGCGTTGCCCTATCTGCTGCCTGAGCTCAAGGCTCCTGTCTATGCGACGAAGCTCTCACTTGGCCTGATCGGCGGTAAGCTCGCTGAAACTGGCTACCTCAACAACACGGAGCTGAATGAGATCGACCCAGTCGGCACTCCCGTGGTAATTCTCGGGCCGTACACCATCGAGGCATTTCGGGTCACTCACAGTATTCCCGATTGCGTGGGATTTGCCATCGACACCCCGGCGGGCCTGATTGTGCATACCGGTGATTTCAAGATCGACCCGACACCCGTCGACGACATGCCATTTGACCTGGAGGCGCTGGAACGGTTCGGCGACCGGGGGGTGAGGCTCCTGATCTCTGATTGCACGCATATTGAAGGCCGCGGACACACGCCGTCGGAGCGGATCATCGCAGAAACCTACGACGAGGTGTTTGCTGCTGCAGGAGGCAGAATCGTCATTGCGACCTTTGCTTCGCTGATTGCCCGGATTCAGCAGGTTGTCGATGTCGCTGCGAAACATAAGCGGCGAGTTGCGATCCTGGGGCGCAGCATGGTTAAGAACGTCGAAATTTCGCTCGAACTTGGCTTTCTCAGCGATCCGACTGGAGTGTTGATCGAGGCCAAGGATGCAGCGAGCGTTGCCGAAGATCGGATTGTCTACCTTGTGACTGGTAGCCAGGGAGAGCCGATGGCGGTGCTGAGCCGGATCGCAAATGGTGATCACAAGGAAATCAAGATCGGTGAGGGTGACACGGTAGTCGTTTCGGCGACCCCGATTCCCGGAAATGTGACGTCGGTCTACCGGATCATCAACAGTCTGTTCCGGCAGGGTGCAGAGGTGATTTACAACGCGAGGGCGCTTGTGCATGTTTCCGGCCATGGAAGCCGAGATGAAATCTCTGAGGTGCTTCTGCTCACGCGTCCGCAGCATTGCCTGCCATTTCATGGGGAACACCGGATGCTGGCGCTCTATGCTGATCTGGCGCTGGAGCATGGATTGGGATCGGACAAGGTAACCATCGCTGAGGTGGGCGACGTAGTTGCGGTCACGCCGGAGCGAGTCGAGAAACAGGGGCGGGTGCCTGCCAGTCCAGTCTATGTCGATGGAGGCACAGTCGGTGAAGTCGGGGATGTGGTGATTCGGGACCGGCAGGCACTGGCAGACGATGGCATCGTGATGGTGGTGGTAAGCGTCGACCGGGAGAGCGGTGAGATCGTGGCGGGTCCTGAGCTAGTGACACGGGGCTTTGTGCACGTTGGCGAATCGACTGAGTTGCTGGAAGCGACCAAGCAGCGGATTCGCGATGTTCTGGGCGACTATACCGGTGATCATCATTCCGAGGATGGCCAGTACCTGTCCCGCCAGTTGCGCAATGCGACTCAGCAGTTCCTGCATCGGGAAACGGGCCGGCGACCGATGGTGCTGCCGATGGTGATGGAGGTTTAGCAGAGCGGTAAGCGTTCGGAATTCAGCGCTCCGCGACGGTGCGGAGCAGGGCGACGGGGAGTGAACAACGAAACCGAATGTCGGCAATTCCCGGCACAAGGGCTGCTACTGGCGCTTTTCAGCAAGCGGAGGGAAACTCTGGCGAGACAAACCCTGAATGCTGCGTGAGGCAACTTTCTAG
>JBGTJM010000586.1:0-3720 GCA_041745115.1 Thermomicrobiales bacterium | reverse complement strand
GTCGATCTGGGCCGAAATGACGTTGGGCGGGTTGCAAAGCCTGGGAGCGTTCGGGTGCCGCAGTTCATGGGGGTTGATCGCTATTCTCATGTGATGCACCTGGTCAGCCATGTCGAGGGTGATATTCAGGAAGGCCTCGATTGCTTTGATGCGCTGAGGGCGTGCTTTCCGGCCGGGACGGTCTCTGGAGCCCCGAAGGTCCGAGCGATGGAGATCATTGCTGAGCTCGAGACCGACCAGCGGGGCCCTTATGCCGGCGCGGTGGGTTACATCGATTATTCGGGCGACATGGACACCTGCATCGCTCTGCGAACGCTGGTCGCGAAAGATGGGGTGGCTTCGCTTCAGGCGGGCGGTGGGGTGGTGGCCGACAGTACCCCGGATGGCGAGTTCGCGGAAAGTTTTCACAAGATGAGAGCTCTGATGCGGGCGATCGAACTCGCCGAGCGAATAGAACTCGAGGAGTCTGGCGACGCTTCACAGGAGAGGCCGAAATGATTCTACTGATCGATAACTATGACTCGTTTACCTATAACCTGTATCAGTTCCTGTCCGAGCTCGGACCACAAGTGGAAGTGGTTCGAAACGACGCGATCAGCGAGATAGAGATCGAGCTCAGGTATCCGGAGATGACTGGAATCGTCGTATCACCCGGGCCGTGTACACCAGTTGAAGCCGGGATTTCCGTGCCGGTGATTCAGCATTTTGCGGGCAAATTGCCGATTCTCGGGGTGTGCCTTGGACACCAGTCGATTGGCGCTGCATTTGGGGGGACGGTGATCTCGGCACCTCGCCTGATGCACGGAAAGACGTCGATGATCCATCACCGAGGCGTTGGAGTGTTCAAAGATCTGCCGAATCCGTTCGTGGCCACACGGTATCACTCGCTCATCGTTGAGCGGGAATCGCTCCCTGCGGAGCTTGAGATTACTGCTGAGACAGAAGATGGGATCATCATGGGTCTGCGGCACCGGCAATACGATATCGAGGGATTGCAGTTCCATCCGGAATCCATTCTGACGCCGGTCGGGAAGGACGTGCTGGCGAACTTCCTCTCGAAGACGGCTGAAGCAAACCTGAATCGTCTGGCTCCGGCACTGGTGGGCTACTAAGTTGGCAGGTGAACGAGTCGTGAGCAAGACAAAGCCAGCGGAGCAGATGACTGCGCAAGGCGCGCTTCGGGCGGTCGTCGAAGGACAGACGCTAACTGAGGTTGAAGCGGCGGCTGTCATGGACGCGATCATGTTGGGTGATGTGACGCCGGCTCAGATCGGCGCGTTGCTTACCGCACTCCGCATGCGCGGCGAAACGGTTGACGAGGTCACCGGATTTGCTCGTGCACTGAGGACGCACGTTCAGCCCGTGAATGTAGCGGACGACGGTGTCCCCATGGTCGACACGTGCGGAACTGGGGGAGACGGGGCTGGGACGTTCAACATCTCGACCACGGCTGCTTTGGTGGTTGCGGGTGCAGGGGTCCGGGTCGCGAAGCACGGGAACCGTTCGGTGACGAGCAAGTGTGGATCGGCAGATGTTCTCGAGGCTCTCGGAGTTGCCATCGAGCTGCCTGGTGATGCGGTCGCAGCGTCGATCAACGACGCCGGAATCGGCTTCATGTTCGCTCCGGCGTATCATCCTGGATTTCGTCATGCTGGGCCAACCCGCCGAGAGATCGGTATTCGGACCATATTCAACGTCCTTGGACCGATGACCAATCCAGCTGGCGTGAGACGCCAGATTATCGGCGTGAGTGCTCCTGAGATGGCGAAGATCATGGCGGAGGCACTGGCCAACCTGGGCAGCGAGAAGGTGTTGGTGGTGTTTTCTCCAGAAGGGCTTGACGAACTGGGGCTCGGCGCGCCGTCGCAGATTACGGAGTTCGATCGCGAGTATGGATCAGTGCGAACCTACGAATTTGGTCCGAAAGATGCCGGGCTGTCCGGTGCTCCCGCCGCGGACCTGGCAGGGGGTTCGGTTGATGAGAATGCCCAAATCGTGCGGGCTGTACTTGGCGGTGAACCGGGGCCACGGAGAGATGTTGTTTTGCTCAATGCCGGAGCGGCTCTCTATGCAGCGGACGTAGCGCCAGACATTGCTGAAGGGGTTGCACTGGCCCGGAAGTCGATCGATTCGGGAGCTGCGGCTGCATCGCTGGCTCGATTTGTTGCAACGACTCAGAGGCTATTCTCCGCCGATATGGGGGATCGCTAACTCAATGGCAAACCGTTCCGGGGTTACCGAGACTGGCACAATCCTCGATCGGATACTGGCGCAAACCGTTGTCGATGTTGACCGGCGCGAAGCCCAGGTTCCGCTTGAAGAAATCGATCGGCAACTGGAAGATCCGCCTCAATGTGCCAGTTTTCGGTCGGCACTGAGAAGGCCAGGATTGTCGCTTATCGCAGAGATCAAGCGAGCGTCGCCGTCACGAGGGCGGTTTCCGGTCGAGATCGAACCAAAAGTGGTGGCACGCGAGTACATCGAAGGGGGCGCGGACGCGATATCCGTGCTGACAGACGAGCCTTTCTTTCAGGGCTCGCTAGCAGATATGCGGTCTGTCGCGGAGGTGGCAGCGGCCGCCGATCCGGCTGTACCGGTTCTGCGCAAGGATTTCATCGTCGATAGGTATCAGATCGCGGAAGCGAGGCTGCATGGAGCCAGTGCAGTGTTGCTGATCGTGGCTGCGCTCGACCAAAGGCGTTTGGAAATGCTTATGGGTGGCGCCATGGACTATGGCCTGGATGCTCTCATCGAAGTGCACGATGAGCGTGAGCTCGAGCAAGCTCTTGCTGCCGGGGCGAGCATCGTGGGGGTAAACAATCGCAATCTGCACACGTTCGAAGTCGATTTGGCCGTCTCAGAGCGGTTGGCCCCTCGAATTCCCGATGATGTCCTATGCGTCGGCGAGAGTGGCATCTTCACGCCCGAGCATGCGTCGCGAATGGCCGATGCGGGGCTCGATGCGATTCTGGTTGGGGAGTCATTGATCGTTGCAGCTGACAGGGTAGCCGCCGTTCGGCGCCTGAAGTGCTATGCGGAGTTTGTCGATGCCGGAGATTGACCTGAAGGTCTTCGAGCGTTCACCAGTCATCAAGATCTGTGGTGTGCGGGAGGTCGAGCACGCGGTGGCTGCTGCCGAAGCCGGTGCAGATTTCATTGCGTTTCTCTTCGCGCCTTCGCGCCGAAAGGTCGACTCAGTGACTGCCAGAGAAATCGTTACAGCGATTCGCCGACAATTCGGAGAGATTTCGCCACGATTCATCGGAGTTTTTGTGGACGAGGATGACGACACGATTCGTCGTGTAGCCGATACGGCTGCTCTCGATGTTGTGCAGATCCATGTTTCTCCCAGTGCGTGGGTCCCTCGATCACTGCCAGTGCCGATTCTTAGCGCGATTTCGCCTGTGCCCGGATGCTCGCCGCGAGAAATCATCGATTCGATCCATACCATGCAGCTTGATCATCGGCGACCGTCTCCCGTACTGCTGGACGCATTCGATCCCGATCAGTTTGGCGGAACCGGGAAGGTCGGGGACTGGGCGCTTGCTGCGGCGGTTGCGACTGAGCTGCCGGTGATTCTGGCAGGGGGGTTGAACGCAGACAACGTCTCTGACGCGATCGAGCAGGTCCGACCGTTTGGGGTTGATGTCAGCAGCGGCGTCGAGACCGAAGGCCGCAAGGATTCCAGGAAGATCATCGAGTTTGTGAAAGCAGCGCGGT
>JBGTJM010000585.1:0-7788 GCA_041745115.1 Thermomicrobiales bacterium | reverse complement strand
AGAGGTGCGATTTGCAGGGCGCTGGCCAGTGCCTCGATCGGAAGCTGCAAGGTGTCATTCAGAAACTGAAAGATGTCGGACATGAATCCGAACGCTGCGATACATGCGGCGAAGATAAGAAGTCCGGCGGTCGCGAGGACTCTCAGCTCCATGTGCCGGGCGAGTAGTGGCGCGGCGCGCAGGCCGAGGATCACCCCGAGTGCAGCGGGTGCAAAGACAAACACGGTGTTTTCTGCCGAGCTATTCAGAATACGCGTGAGATAGATCGGGGCGATGACCACGAGCGCGCTGAGTCCAATTCCGACGATCACGTCCACGAGCGATACACGGAAGAGGATCGGATCGCGCATGAGGATGCGGGCTCCTGAAAGGAGCGTTTGCTCGATGCCCTCCTTTGCGAGGCGAGATTGCTGCGTTGCTACGGTTCGCGTGGGTCGGGGCAATTGCACGACCAGCAACGCTGCTGTGAGAAAGAGCGCGGCACAGGTGGCAAACAGGTACTGAGGGCCTGCCGTTTTCAGCAGCAATGGCGCCACAATGATCAGACCGATGCCTTGAGCAGTGATCAGGGCGAGGTTTGAAAGGGCCTGTGCCTCGGTGAGTCTGTCCATCGGAACGATGGTTGGCAGAGTGGAGCTCTCAGCTGGCGCGTAGAACTGGTGAATCGTCCAAATAGCGAGTGCTGCCGCCAGAATGCCGACCAGTGACGGCGGCTGGAACGCCAAGGCGAGCACGAACAGAAACCGGGTCAGTGAAAGCACGAACAGCAGAAGCCGTTTTGGCAACGCATCGACAGCAACTCCGGCGGGCAAACCGAACACGATCGACGGGACGACGGCACATGCGACGAAGATCGAGTTGTAGAACGACGAATTGGTGTCATCGACCACCAGAACCAGCAGTCCATACATCAGCGCACCCTGCGCCATCTGGCCGAGCAGTCTGCTTATCCAGAACGCCAGGAATGCGGGATTGTGGAAGAGGGATCTGGCTTGTTTTGGAGGTTCAGCTTTTGATCTATCTCTAGGAAGGCTTCGAGCCATAAGCAACGGTGGTTCCGACGCCTGACTGCTGCTTCTGCGTCTACGTCTTTTCTGGTTTGCAGCGTTTGCAGGCACCTGGTGCGGTGACACTTTGACCGGCTTTTGGCGAGGGGGCCGGTTTTTGTTCGACTGATCTGACAATTGGCCGAACTCCGCTTCGATTCGCGTGTTAGCGAATGTACATGATTGCAGTGAGAATCGGCAGCGCTTCGCGGAATTCCTGCTCGGAGGGCCAGACTTCGATAGCCGACAGGGTGAGAAGGATGATAGCCACGGCAAGTAGTGCCAAGGTGGCCAGGGGGGCGGCGAGGCCGATTGACGTGATATATCGTCGAATACCGAACCGTTCGATGCTGACCAGCATAAAAAGAAGCCATGATGCACCAACCAGAATCCCTCCAAGCACCTGGGTGTCGGTCTGGGAAAGGTCCTGCCAGAGCAGAATGCCGAGGTTGGCGATCAACAGGAGACCGGCGGTGATGAGGGCAATTGCAACGATGCCCCAGAACGATTGGGCGGTGCGCTCGGAGGGCAGCATTGTGCCAGGCCTGCGCTGATGAGGCCACGCGCCTTCAATCGCCGACTGGACGGCTTCGAGCGTTACGATCATCGCAATAGAGACACAAATTAGCGCCCAAAGCAAGTGATTGTCCGTGTTCAGGAACGAAGGGAGTTCTGGCATCACATGTCACTGCGGAATCAGAGCGGGTCGAGCGCTCCTCAACCCGCAGCCGCTGAGCGTAGCACACGATTCCTGGCGTAGTGATTCGAGTGTCCATCGATCGTCATTGGCGAGCTATGAACCCCAGATGGATTCGAGGACTCGCAGCCAGTTTCCGGTCCCGATCTGGTGGAGAGCCTGATCGTCGTACCCTCGATTGACAAGTTCCGAAATCAGCAGTGGTACCCCGGCGACATCTTTTAGGTCTGATGGCATCGTAGCGCCGTCGAAATCAGAACCGAGAGCGATGTGATCGATTCCAATGCGATTTGCGAGATAGTCTACGTGGTCGGCGATGGCCGCGACCGTGGTGCTCGCGGCGTCGACAGCTCCGTCGGATCGAAGAAATCCGACATGGAAATTGACGCCGATGATTCCACCGGAATCGCGGATTGCGTCGATCTGGCGATCAGTGAGGTTGCGGGTGGCTGGGGAGATGGCGTGGACTCCGGAATGCGTGGCGACGAGCGGGTGCACGCTAAGTGACGCGACGTCCCAGAAGCCCGCCTCGTTGAGGTGTGAGAGGTCGATCAAGATCCCGAGGGTGTTGCACTGTTGCACGAGCGCCTTGCCGGGATCAGTCAGGCCCGGTCCGATATCGGGTAAGCCGGGAAACTGGAACGGAACTCCGGTGGCGAAGGCGTTTCGTCGTGACCAGGTCAGGCCAATCGAGCGAATGCCGGCGAGATAGAAGGCTTCGAGCGTGTCAAGGGACGGGTCGAGAGGTTCGGCGCCTTCCAGATGGAGCTCGACCGCAAAGGTGCCATTTGCGAGACTCGCTCGAAGCTCGGCGGCTGTGCGGACAATTCTGGCGTTTCCTTTGCTTTCTCGCTCGATCGCCCGAAGCTGTGCCAGGGACTCCAATGCGTAGTGCTCAGCGTAGGCGAGCGACATTTGCTCGGGCAGCTGGTCGAAGTCGGTGTAGGCCGAGACGTCCGGTTCGGCGTCGGGATCGGCGATTGGATTATGGTCTGGATCCGGAACCCAGATGGCGAAGAACCCTCCTGCCAGCCCGCCGTCTACTGCACGAGGAAGATCGAGGTGTCCCTGAGTGGAGGACTCGAAAAACGACCGCCCAGTCTGCCGAAGGGAGAGAATCGTATCGTTGTGGCCATCAAAAATGGGGATCGTCACCCGTCACTCCTCACGTACAATCGGTGGGTTCTCGACTTCGCCGTTGACGGCGAGTGTCGGTATCATGCACCAATCCGGGAGTGGTCGCGGCCGTCCAGAGTTGGACCAATGTGCTATGCGAGGCATCAGGGCCGTATTGAAGGAGTAGCAAATGCCAACTGATTCACCGACAGCCAGCTTGCTCAGCGGAAAGACATTTGTGGTGATGGGTGTCGCCAACAAATGGAGCATTGCCTACGCGATAGGCGAAGCGCTGCGCGACGCCGGGGCTACGCTCGCTGTGAGCTATCTCGATGAGCGCATGAAGCGAGACTGCGATGCGCTAATCGCGGATTCGCCGGGAAGCAGGCTATACCCCTGCAACGTCGAGTCTGATGAGGAACTCGATGCGCTCGGTGCGGCATTGAAGGCCGACTACGGTGTCGTGCACGGATTTGTGCACAGCGTGGCTTTTGCTCCGCCTGACGAGCTGAAGCAGCGATTTCTGAAGACAAGCCGAGCTGGATTCGGCACCGCAATGAGCGTCAGTGTCTATTCACTGATTGCGTCGTCGCAGCGGATTGCGCCGTTGATGACCGAAGGTGGAAGCATCATTACGATGACCTATCTGGGCGCCGACCGGGCATTTCCGCGGTACAACGTGATGGGCGTGGCCAAAGCGGCGTTGGAGTCTGCGGTTCGATATCTTGCATTCGACCTCGGACCCGATGGCATCCGGGTGAATGCGATTTCTGCTGGGCCAATCAAGACCGCTGCAGCCCGAGGTATTCCGGGCATCAACGAGATGGTGAAGTATTTCGAAAGTGTTTCACCGCTCCGGACGCCGTTCAGTGCCAAGGATGTTGCGAGCACGGCGCTTTACCTGGCGAGCGATCTTTCAAGCGCCGTGAGTGGGGAGACGATCTTCGTCGACAACGGCTTCCACGCAATTGGGATGCAGCCCCTGGAGAGTGAGTAATCGACGACTCATCGGCGGTCGAACACCCACCTGCCGCCGAGCATCGTCGCCAGAGGTTTCACATTTCTGAGCTCGTCGTGAGGCATCGCGAGCGGATCAGATTCGAGCAGGACCAGATCGGCGAGTTTGCCGGGTTCGAGTGAGCCGGTGAGCGTTTCCCGGCCGGTGGCGTAGGCTGCTCCGATTGTGTATGAGCGGAGGGCTTCGCGCGTGGAGATTCGCTCATCGGCACCCAGGACTCGACCGGTCACTGTCTTTCTGGTCGTTGCGGCATGTAGCCCTACCCACGGGTTGAAGTCCGATACGCTGGAGTCCGACGAGCCTGCCAGCGGAATCTGGCGGTCGAGATAGGTCCGCATAGGCATCACGGTCGATGCGCGGTGTTCTCCCAGCGAAGTTACGAAGCTCTCGCCGAGGTTCGTGATGAACGGATTCGAAACGACTGCGGGAATTCGGTGCTGAGACATTGTTTTCAAGGTCGTTTCGGTGGGGAAGTAGGCGTGGTGGACTCGATGGCGGAGCCAGGGTTTGGGATTCGCCGCCTGCGCTGAGCCGTAGGCCTCGACGACAAGCTGCTGGGCTTCATCGCCGCAGGTGTGTGTGTCGATTGAGAAGCCGAGGTCGTGGACCCATCGAATCAATTCCGGGAGCTCGTCTGGATCGACGATCCACTGACCGCGGTTCTCAGGGGCGTCCAGGTACGGCTCAAACACTTTTGCGGTGCGGTCGCCGATGCCGCCATCCGGCATGAACTTGACCCCTTCGAGGCGCAGGAGCGCATCGCCAAGGCCGCCTTGAAGTCCGACATGCTCCAGCCGTTCTTTCATGGTGGCTTCGTCTTCACCGCTGCCAAAGCCCCAGGCGGCAATGAGCATATCGACGCGTACTGACAGCCGGTCGGTGCGTAATGCGCTTTGAAACGCGCGTGTCTCGGACGGGTACAGGCCAGGTTCGGCAACGCCGGTAAGGCCCACCGCGTTGTATGCCTTGCACGCAGTTTCGATGGCTGAGACGAGTTCATCTTCGAGAGGTACCGGGACGTGGTTGGTGATAAGGTCTTTGGCCCGATCGCGGAAGAGTCCGGTGGGGTTGCCCTGGTCATCGCGTTCGAATGATCCTGCATAAGCTGCAGAGGCCGGGGGATCAGGGGTATTCGCGTCGATTCCTGCTCGTTCAAGGGCCAGCGAATTCGCAACCAGCTTGTTCCAGACGCGGTGAAGAACAACCGGATTGCGTGGCGAAACGGTGTCGAGGTCCCAGCGCGTTGGATGTCTGAGCTCCTTCAGCAGGCTCTCATCCCAGCCTCTGCCCAGAATCCATTCGCCGGGTGACGCGCGTTCGACGGCCTGTTTCACACGATTGACGATCTCCTGCAGTGAGCGGCAGTCGTATAGCTGGATCTGCTGCAGAACACGCCCGGTGGAGAGAAGGTGGTTGTGCGCGTCGATCAAGCCCGGAACGACTGTTTTGCCATCAAGTGACTCGGTGAGGGTGCCAAGTCCACCGAGAGTAAGCATCTCATCGTCTGACCCGACACCGACAATGACGCCGTCCTTGACTGCCAGAGCAGTAGCTGTCAGGTCGTGGGCGTTCATGGTGTGGACAATGCCGCCGACGAGAATCAGGTCTGGGGCAAGTGTTCGGTGTGGCACTGACGCTCCTTTGACGAGGTTCTGAACGGCCAACAGGCGCTGTCCAGCTTGCAGCTTGACACAAATCTTACGTGTTGAGTTCTGACAAAAGACCCTTGAGGTCGAGTGGGTCGGAAACCATCTGGAGCGATCCGTGCTGATTGCGAGGCCACATCTCCTCTGGCCGGTCCCAGTAGATTTCGATGCCGTTTTCATCCGGATCCCTGAGATAGATCGCTTCGCTGACGCCATGATCTGCGGCCCCATCGATGGGGATGCCATGGTCGACAAGCCGCTGAAGGGCGCGGGCGAGCGCTGGGCGCGATGGGTAGAGAAACGCAACGTGGTAGAGCCCGGTAGAACCTGGCGGGGGAGGTTTGCCACCGAGACTCTCCCAAGTGTTCAGGCCGATGTGGTGATGGTAGCCGCCAGCGGAGAGAAAAGCGGCATAGCGGCCGTAGTGTTGCTGGAGCTCGAATCCCATCGCTGTCTGGTAGAACGCAATGGATCGGTCGAGGTCTGAGACTTTGAGGTGGATGTGGCCGACTCGAGTCGCCGGATGAACCGCTGGTGGTGAGATGCTCATGATAGGGACTCCATACTAGCCGCTGTTCCAGCCCTGCTCGCCGATGAGTGGTACGAAGGCCACTGCCCCGAGAGATGATTGTTCGATTCGCTCACCGTGTCGCTCAACGAGCAGGAGCTCCTGGCTGCCTATTGGCCCTACTGGCAACACAAGTCTGCCGTGGTCCCGGTCCAGCTGACTGATGAGCTCAGCGGGGATTTGTGGAGCCCCGGCCGTGACTATTATCGCGTCATATGGCGCTGAATCCGGCCATCCGAGACTGCCGTCTCCGACAATGACCTCGACGTTCGATATACCGAGCCGGCTCAGAATCGAGCGAGCTCGTTCCGCCAGCTGCGGTACCCGCTCAACGGAGATTACTTCTTCCGCAAGAGCGGCGAGAATTGCAGTCTGATATCCCGAGCCGGTGCCGATTTCGAGCACTCTCTCGTCGGCTTCAAGTGCGAGAGCCTCGGTCATGATAGCAACGACGTAGGGTTGAGAGATCGTCTGGCCGAAACCGATCGGAAGAGCGTGATTTATCCAGGCGTCCGCCAGCTCTGCCTCGCGGACAAACTCATGGCGTGGAACGATTCGAATCGCGTTCAGGACTCGCGAGTCAGAGATTCCCTGTTCGACAAGCGTGTCAATCAGCTTTTCTGCGGCATCGTCTCGTTTTCTGAACGGCATAGCACGAGGGTCCCAGATTGATTTGCTCCTGCTGTAGGCTGGCATTATGACAGTCGTGAATTGACAATGGAGCCAGCGCATTGCGTGGTTTCGAGCTGACCGAAGTCACCGTCGTTGTGAAGTGACCACAGGAGCACGACCGTGCCGCGAGCAGGAATTGGGCTTGGATCCCGAATCGTTGTCATTGGACTCGGCTATTTTGGACGAGCACTGGCTCAAACAAGTCACGAGCTCGGCTATGAAGTGCTGGCAATCGACGTCAACGAGCGACTCGTGCAAGACGCCACGAAATACACGTCACTGGCAATCCAGGGTGACGGCACCGATGAGGAGCTATTGCGTGGACTTCAGGTCGACCGGTCAGATGTCGGCATCGTTGCGCTGGGAACCAATCTCGAAGCGAGCATCCTGAGCACAATGCTGCTGAAAAAGCTGGGCGTGCGGTACCTGATCTCAAAAGCGAAAACGGATCTGCACGGTGATGTCCTGCGGGAGATTGGCGCCAATCGTGTGGTGTTCCCGGAGCATGACGAAGGTGTTGAGCTGGCGCATGCGCTGGCAGTGCCGAGTATTCAGGACTACATCTCGCTGACTCCCACAGCCGGAGTGGCAAAGGCGACCGCTCCAGCATCGATGGTGGGCCAGACGCTGTCGCAGCTGCTGGAAAGCGCTGGCGCACAGGTCAGCGTGCTGCTGATTCGGCGCGGTTCGTTCATGATAGCGACCCCATCATTCAACGAGCGAATCGAGGCGGGAGACGATCTGATCGTGTCCGGACCCGATGTGCAAATTGAGCAATTCATGGAAGGCTCCCAGCGAGGGGCGCGCGGGTGAGCGACGCTCCTCGCTCACCGGACAAAGTGTTGCGGCGCAGAGTTCGGAAGTCGCAGTTCATCGAGATACCCGAGCCGACTCCACCAGCCAAGACTGAAGGTGCACGCGAGCGAGCGAAAGTGCTTGTCCTCGTTCTGCTGGGGATCATCCTGACTGGCGGAGTCCTGCTTGCCACCCCGCTGACGACACAGTCAGGTGAGCGGACGCCAGTT
>JBGTJM010000584.1:0-6980 GCA_041745115.1 Thermomicrobiales bacterium | reverse complement strand
ATTCCAGCATCGCGCAGTAGCTGGCGCAGTTCGTCCACAGTGTAGGCCCGTCTGATCGAAAGTGGTGCATCGTTTCTGGTCAGGTGACTGCGGGTCGTGACGCGAGAGGCCGACCAGGTCGCCCAATATCCAAGCCGGCTTCGACGCAAGTCATTGATGAGAAATCCGATGGTGGAAAGGCGTTTCATTTCTTTGATCACCGCTATCGCGTCATCTGGCGAGAAATGATGAAGGGCCAGCGAGCAGAGGGCAATGTCAAAGCTACCGTCGGGGAAAGGCGTTGATCGTGCATCGCAGCGTAAGCAGCGGATTTCGGTTCTGTGCGCGGTATTCGTCTCTGCAAGGGCGAGTATGCCAGACGTCAGGTCGGTGGCCGTGATCTCGAGCTTCCGACCCTTCTGCTCGGCCCATTCGGCAACTGCAAGAGGGATATCCGCTGCTCCAGTGGCAAGGTCGACGACTCGGAGCGTGGTCGAAGGAGGAACGCTGGCAACCATCGGCTCGAAGTGCCGCAGCACGGCTGATGTCCCACCGAACAGCCGGTTTACACGTTGAATGTCCCTGAAGTTGTGGATGAGTTCCAGACGGTCGACAATTGGTGCGTCGAGCAGTTCCTGCTCATCAGCTCGATTGGATAGATCTGGCAGAAGTCGCAAGGTCGGGTCTCCGGAGTCGATAGACGAACGCAGGTGCGTCCCTCTATCACTGGGTGAACAATTGGAGTCTACTGCGTTGTTCAGGAGTGTCTGCGAAACAGGCGCTCCGGGGAAGCCTGAAAGTGCGCAAGACATGAATGAGAGATCGGGTGAGAATGCAAGGCGGTGATGCTGCGTCGCCTGAATTGGGTCAGTTGGAAGGGAATGACTAACGATGCCAAAGATTGAGTCGGTGGATTTCTATTACTTCTCGATGCCGGAGGTGCTGGATATTGGCGACGGAAGTCAGGATCTTCTGCTGGTTCGTTTGCAGGCAGGCGAATACGTTGGCTGGGGTGAATGCGAGGCGTCGCCACTGGTGAGTATTGCCAGTTTTGTGTGCCCGATGTCGCACAGCGCCTGTAAACCTGTGAGAGATTCGGTGCTGGGACAGCGACTGGAAACGCCAGACGACATATCGCGAATCGGCGCTCTCGTCCGTGCGAACAGTCTGGATCTGCTCCAAATGGACCACACCCTTTCCGGGATCGACATCGCGATGTGGGACCTGATTGGGAAGAAGTACGACGAGCCGGTCTACCGTCTGCTGGGATATGAGCGGGCTTATCAGAAGACGCCTTATGCATCGGTGCTATTTGGTGACACACCGCAGGAAACCTTGGAGAAAGGTCGCCGAGCACGGGACATGGGATATGCCGCCGCCAAGTTTGGATGGGGACCGTTTGGTTTGGGAAGCGCCAAAGAGGATGCTGACCAGCTGGCTGCCGCGCGGGAAGGAATCGGCCCCGATGGTCAGCTGCTGGTGGATGTCGGGACGATCTGGGTCGACGATATCGGCAAAGCCCGTTTGCGCATCGATGCGCTGCGTGAGCAGAACGTGCTGTGGCTGGAGGAGCCTTTCGTATCTGGTGCACTGTCCGAGTACAGCCAGCTAGCCAGTGAATGTGGTCCGGTGAAGCTGGCGGGAGGTGAGGGGTCCCACAATGTCTATATGGCCAGGCACATGATCGACTATGCCGGCATTGGGTTCGTGCAAATTGATGCCGGTCGAATTGGGGGGATTTCGCCTTCCCGGCAGGTTGCAGCATATGCCAGCCAGCGAGGCGTCACATATGTGAATCACACGTTCACCTCTCATCTGGCTCTTGCAGCATCGCTTCATCCATTTGCCGGTCTGGCCGATGATGTGATTTGTGAATATCCGGTGGAGCCAAAGTCGCTGGCGCTGGAGATCACTGCCGATCATATCGAACGCGACACGAACGGACAGATCTCGGTGCCTGAGCGGCCCGGACTGGGGATTGAGCCAGACCCGAAGCGGGTCGCCTCGTATCTCGTCGATGTGGAGATCAATGTGGGTGGAAAGCTTCTGTACAGGACGCCGGCAGTCGATGCCTGAACAGGAGGGCGTGGCGACCGATGAGTTGCTGGCCGGACTGGAATTGCGGTTTGGCAGCTTCACTCCCGGAACTCTGCTGGCTGACCTTCACGTGCACACGAGCTACTCGGATGGCTGGTGGGAGCCCGGACCGCTCGCTGAGCATGCAGCAGGGATCGGGCTTGCAGCCATTGCGATCACTGACCACGATGACATCCGTGCTGGAATGGTCATGGCGAATTATTGCGCGCAAAGGGATCTGCCATTGACTGTTTATTCGGGATGCGAGGTCACAGCTCGTGAAGGGGGGAAGGACGTTCACGTTCTGGGACTTGGCCTGTCGGATGAGATTCGGCCGTGGCAGTCGGTAGAGCAAACTGTGGAGGACATCGTTCGGCAGGGTGGGGTGGCCATCATGCCGCATCCCTCCTCGGCAAAGCATGGTCGACCGACATTCGAGCAGATTCTTGCGCTGGAGCAGCCTGTTGGTATAGAGATTTTCAACGCATCTGCAGTTGATCTTCAGGCGCTGGTGCCGGATCGCTGGCGAACCGATAGCAACCAGCTGACGCAGGATTTCTACGAAAAGCACGCTAGGCGGTTTCTGGGAGCCGTGGGTGGTACGGATGCGCACTTTCGGACGGTTGGCCGGGGATTGACGGGCTTTCAGGGAGAGTTGCTCGATGCCATCCGGAATCGCCGCACGACGGTGTGGTCGCGCGGTGGCCGCGAACGGCTGATGCCTCAGGATCTGGTCGGATATGCGAAGGGCCTGCAACAGATGCGAAAGCGACGAACCAGGCGATGGACGTGAGCGATCTCGCGGCGTCGGTTCATGCCGCCGAAACGGACGGCGCGGCGGGAGGCTTTGCATAAAGCACAGCGAAGAATCCGAACACCGGCAGAATCAACATCGCTGCAATTGCCCCTGAATAGGAACCAAAATAGTCGTATGCGATACCGAGGGGAAGCGGTCCGATCGCGGCGCCCAGGACTGTAGCAGCGAACGTTGCACTTCTGATCGATCCCAGATGGGCGCGACCGAAGTATTTCGGCCAGAGAACGTCCGCGGCGACGATCCAGAGGCCCGAGGAGGCTCCCCGGACAGCTGCATAGACGAGCGCAATCAAAACCGAATCGGCAAAGAGCAGAAAGATCATCGCGGCAGCGAGGCAGAATTGCGATGCAGCGAGCACATACCGCGCTGCAAATCTGTCTGAAAGCCAGCCGGACAACAGGGAAGTCGGCAACGCAATCGCTGATTCGACCGCGAACGTGGTTGCAGCCAATGATGCCGGGAGTCCGTTTGCCGTCAGAATCGAGATCTGGTTGAACGCCAGTCCGGTCACTACCAGCGACGGGACGAGTCCGGCGCCGATCAGTAGCCAAAAGGTTGATGTCGACATCGCCTGCCGAAGCGTCCAGGAGACGTCGTTCTCATACATGATTGCCGATGTTGTGAGTCCGGATGCCTCTCTCGGCATACCGTCGGCGTGTTGGCCGATGTCTTCTGGTCTGTTGTGAATGCGGCGAAGGACGAGTGGGATCAGGATCAGCACAAGGAGTACCGCTTCGATGCGCCAGGCCATGCGCCAGCCGAAGGCACCAATCAGGGCTTCTCCGAACACCGGAAAGAGCGCGAGGCTCAATGACGTACCAACGCCGATGATGCCAAAGGCCTTGCCGCGGCGACTGAGGAACCAATGCGGGATGAGGGTCCGGGCGGCGAGCGGCAATGAGGCTGAGCCGAAGGTTCGCATCAGGGCGAAGGCAACCATGAGCATGAGCGGGTGAATCGCGAGGCTGGCGAGGATCAGTCCAATGGCGAAAAGCACTGTGGCAACCACGAGAACCCGGCGATTGCCCAACCGGTCGATGTACCGCCCGACGATCAGTATCCCGCCAGCACTCAACAGGGTAGCCAGCGAGTACATCGACGCGATCAGCGATCGTGACCAGCCTGTTTCATCGATGATCGGGTCGATGAAAACCGATACGCCGTATGTTTGCCCGGGTCCGGAGAGAAAGACCGCCAGGGTGACGACCGCGAGAATCGAGTTCCCCGCGAAATCGTTGCCGCGGCCCCTCCGAAAGTTCGCTGTGAATTCCCTCGGCGAACGCACCAGGGACCTTTCTCTTGGTGGAAGTGTGTCGAATGATCCCGGCGGATCGCCGTCCGACCAAACGACGAGTGTATCGTGAATGGGGTTGCCGTGCCGGAAGGCAAAGACTATCGCATGCGTGCTGGTTCATTCTCGAATGTCCGGTGAATGGCCCGTTGAGCTGTCGCCAATTGCAGGCTTGATCTATGAAAAGTGCTTCACATAAGTCAGAGGTTGATCAGGCGCACGTCGCCGCAGATATTTAGCACGGTGATCTTGTTCGGTACACCGCAAGATTCACGTTGACGTGTCCAGCATGTAGACGTTCATTTGACGCTCCCAAGCCACTATTTGCTCCTGGCGGGCAAGGAGCTCAGAGGGCTAATTGGGCTGGAACGCTTTCAGTGTTTTCGCCGGTTGACGAATCAGATGACTACCCATCGCGGCGTTCGCACGCGGAATCGTGCTCCGTCCTGCCTGGCTACGGCACGATGCCATTGTCCGCGATCTAGTCTTTCGGTTCGGGGAAGACGCGCGACCAATCTTCCTTCATGCTGACAACCGTCCAGTTGCGCTGGGGAGCTTCCTCCAGTGCATTGACCAGCTTGCCGGTACTGGCTGGATTGGCATCGTATGCGTATTCGCGGTCGCCATCGGTATGGCGGACAATGAGGCCGAAACTTGGCCGCGGGTTGTTGATGGTTGTGTATTGCAGCATCGCTTGATCGCCATCGCTATTGCCGAAGCAGGCGATGGGCCGGCGGCCAATGAATTGATGAATACCGACCGGCTTGCCCGACGCGTCGTCCACAAACAGATGGTCGGTGGTTTTCACGAGCACCGGACCGTTTCCGCGCAATTCGAAAGTCGTCCGCGCGGTCGATCCGACGACCTGTTCGGGCGGGATGCCGTAAACGCGCTCGACGCAGACACGCATAAAATCCGCGCCACCACCGGACACAATGAAGGTCTTGAAGCTATGTGCCCGCAGATACTCCAGCAGTTCCACCATCGGCTGGTAAGCGAGTTGATCGTAGGGCTTGTCATAGTGCGGATGTTTGGCCGATGCGAGCCACGCCTCAACAGTGGCGTGAAATTCGTCGGTCGTCATCCCGGAATGAGTCAGGGCCAAAACGTGCATCAGCCCGTCGTAGTGCTGACCTGACAGCAGTTTCTTCAGGTCACCCGCCAACGCGGCTTGGACAAAGGGATCCGAGGAAAGATTGTCGTCAGTGGTAACGCGCCTCTTCAGATCGTCAACGACGAAAGCGAGCTGGAACGGGATGGGATTCTCCGGCCAGAGCGTGCCGTCGTTGTCGAACACGGCGATCCGCTCAACCGGCGGCACGAAGTGCGCCCCGCCGGGTTCGCTCACGGATTCGACAAACCGCACGATTGCCTGGCGAGCGGCAGTGTCGTTCCACGACGGTAGAAACTTCTCGGTCAGGTCGAATTCATCGCGAGTGGTTTCTGAGCGTGCCGGGTTGCTTCGGTCTGCCATTTGAGAACCTTGTTGACTTGGGGGAGCGCCAATGCCCTCGCATGGTCTCGGACCCCAGTTAATCGTGATCCGATTATTGTCGCTCAACTCGCTTTATCGGCCAACGTCTTATGCTGCCGGCAACGTTGTTTCGTCGGACGGAGAGGTAAATCGGGTGAAAGCGAGTTTTGCGGATAAGCTGCCTTGTCCGCAAGCGGATCCGCCTTGATATGGCGGGATAACCCAACTCTCCGCGCACCTCAAGCGGCGGCGGCTCCACAGGTTCGTGGTAGACCATGGCAACCGTCGGCGATATCGTCTTTCGATGTCCCAATTGCCCAGACCTGTCCCACGCGGCACGCGTAACGCAAAGATGCCGAGAATCGCTTAGCGAGCAGTTCGAGGTCCGGCATCGGCGGCGGGTAGCATGCAATGACGAGTCTCTCTCTGATGAAGGCGCGCGCGAGTACTGCGCCAGCCCGACTGCACTCGGCTTCCGATGCCGGCCACACGACCGGTTTCGCCATGTCGGAAGCCCTCCTCTTTCTGGCGTCTGTCATTCACATACATCATTGCGTGCTTCGCGACGTCACCCGCTAGAAATATCGTTATGATGCCTATCGCCTGACCTCGATTACTTAATGGGAGGCGCAGATGTCAGAATTGGGCAAGCTGCTTACGATCGGCGTAGTCGCAGAAGTGCATCATGGCGTGCCGCCGGCTGAGCCAGTGCGGTGGCACAACGAACTCTTGCTCGACCGCACTGCCGAACTGCTCGACAAAGCCGTATCGGCCCTCCGGGAGCTGTCGCTCGATGCCCTGGTCCTGCTTGGTGATCTCTCGAACTATGCAGATGATGCCTCGCTCGGTCATGTGGCGCGGACCGTTGCCGCGCCAGAAATGCCTGTCTACGTCGTACCAGGCAATCACGACATCGACGGACATCCGGACGCTGTCGAGCGATTTTCCCGACAGTTGCGTCATCCCGGCATTGTCGTGGCTCCAGCACTTGTTGAGACTGAATCTGAATTGCCGGTAATGCTGGTTGGGTTGCGGCGGGATGCACGCTCCAACGATCTATCAAGCGTCAGTCCCGGATCAATGACCGACGTCAAGGCTCATTCGACGGTCGTATTTTCCCATTTCCCTTTGCTTCCTTTGTCCGGGCAGCTCGAGTCCGCAGGATTGCGGCACGCGGGCGACCTTTCCAATCGGGAGAACTTGCTGCAAGAGGTCGACCAGATACCCGGACCGGTGATCGCCGTCCATGGACACCTGCACGTCCGGGCGTCCCAAGCGGCCGGAAAGCTGCTTCAGCTTTCGTGCGCGGCGCTTGTCGAACCTCCTCACGAAGTGACGATCAT
>JBGTJM010000583.1:0-1789 GCA_041745115.1 Thermomicrobiales bacterium | reverse complement strand
CATGGCCAGACGCAGAATCTCACGAGCCTCGGCGGGGCTTTCAATGCGATCCCGATCAACGGTGTTGCGAAGCTCAGTCACAAGCTGCTGGCTGACATCCCAGCCAACATCAGCCTGAATCAGCAGCATCTCGAGGTCCTCATAGAGCTCTTCGTCGATCGAGCTCCGATCGAACAGGCGAGTGATCTCGCTGAACACTCCGCGGCGAGTCTTTTCGAGGCTTTTCTCGAGCTGAGGGTCTGGTTCAGTGCGGCGACCAAATATGCGGTTGAGAACCAAGGAGTCGTGTCCTTTTGCTTTTCGAAGACGAGTGTTGCTTTGCTTTGCGTACTGGATCCAGTTGCAGCTTCGCGCTCCAGATACCAATCGTTCATTATACCATCGAGACCAATCGACAACGGGGCAAATTGAACATTTTTCGGGCAGGATAGGCAGGTTCACGAGGACATCGGAAGACCAGTGCGGATACACTGCGCCATTCGCCTGGAATTCGAGCGTGCGTATGAGGAGTGCATCGGGAAATGGACGCGACGCGATTGATTGGCGTCAAAGAGATGGCCGAAGCCGATCGACCACGGGAGCGGCTTCTCAAGAATGGTGCCAGTGTCCTGAGCACCGCTGAGCTGATTGCCATCCTGCTCAACACCGGGACCGTGGGAGTGCCGGTCACCACCGTTGCTGAGCGATTGCTCGCTGACAGCGGCGGCTTGCGAGGGCTCATGCGAATGGATGTCTCTCAGCTGGCTGATGCGCAGGGAGTGGGGCCGGCGAAGGCGGCAAAGCTGGCAGCGGCGCTCGAGCTGGCGACGCGGGTGGTGGCACTTGGACCCGATGACCGACCGAGAATTTCGACTCCGGAAGACATCGTGCGTCTGGTGGGAACCGAGATGGGTTCGCTCGACCACGAGCAACTGCGGGTCCTTGTCGTGGACACCAAGCATAGGGTGATGGCTGTCAGGACGGTCTACAAGGGAACCGCCAATCAGGCTCAGGTGAGGATAGCCGAGGTGTTTCGGGATGCGATCAAGCAAAATGGTACGGGAATCGCCGTCGTTCACAATCACCCATCTGGCGACCCGACACCATCTGCCGCAGACCTGGCTCTGACTGCCGAGATCGAGCAGGCAGGTGCGTTACTCGGTATCAACGTTCTGGATCATGTCATCGTCGTAGCAAGTGGCCACCAATCGCTGAAGCGACTGGGCCTGGGTTTTTCGCGGAGCTAAGGTCCGAAGGAGTGCGAATGAGTCGCAGAGGTTTTGGGATTGCTGGATCGTTGAACGCGAATCTGATTGTGCCGCTGGCTGAGGCCGCCGAGAAGGCCGGATTCTCGACCTTCTGGGCCAACGACACTCCGGGTGCGGATTCGCTGGCGGTGCTTGAACGCGCAGCTTCATTGACGGCTTCAATTCGACTCGGAGTGGGCGTTATTCCACTCGATCGACGTCCTGCGTCAGCTTTGATTGATCACGTCGCAGAGTCGAACATCCCGACGGAGCGGCTCGTGATCGGGGTCGGTTCCGGCGCGACGCTTGCTGGGAGCTTGAATCTCGTGCAGTCGGGAGTCGAACTATTGCGGTCTCGAGGGTTTACCGTGGCGATCGGTGCACTTGGGGACCGGATGGTTGACCTCGCTGCTGAATCCGCGGATGCGGTGCTTCTGAACTGGCTCACGCCTGAATGGGCTGCAAGATCTGCCGAGAGAGTCAATCAGATTCACAGGGACTCCAGAATCGAGCTGATTGGATACGTTCGGACCGGTTTGACAGAATCTGAATCAGTGGTCCAG
>JBGTJM010000582.1:0-2184 GCA_041745115.1 Thermomicrobiales bacterium | reverse complement strand
CGTCACTTCAATCTCGTCGCACACGGCATCGGTGAGAATCATGGCACGTCTCCCTTGATGCTCTGAAGCATGGCTTCAAAGCCTGGCGCGGGTTGCTACTACAATCAGGGCTTCGCGCGGTCGCAATCGCCGCAAACCTCGTTAGCCCTGCTACGACTGTCTCGCTATCGTAGCAAACAATGCGTACGTACACAACATGGGAACGATGGACTCACCACCAGAAGCCGACGAACGTCGCGACTCCGATCCAATGCCTTCGGGTCTGCAAACATTGATCGAGCTGGCCTCCGACAAGCGATCGATCGTTGCGTTCACCGGTGCCGGAATCAGCACTGAGTCGGGTATTCCAGATTACCGGGGACCGAACGGCGTCTGGGCAACACAGAATCCCCCGACGATCGGGGACTTTCTGACGAACCCGGACACAAGACGATCATATTGGGAGAGTCGATTAGTGCGATTCCCCAAACTGATGGCAACTCAGCCGAACCAAGGGCATTTGGCGCTCACTCGGCTCTTTGAAGCTGGTCTCCTCTCTCACGTTATCACGCAGAATATTGACGGGCTTCATCAGCGAGCCGGTCTACCTCCTGCCAATGTTATCGAACTGCATGGTTCAGCTCTGGAAGTGCAGTGTCTGAATTGTGGAAGCAAGTGGGACGGAGTCTCGATCCACGCCCGCCAGCTTGGCGGCGAATTGGTGCCAGACTGCGAGTCATGTGGTGGCGTCCTCAGGGCGTCCACCGTGCTTTTTGGTGAGGCGCTACCGGCTGGTGTGATGGCCAGGTCGCGAGAAATTGCCCGGGACGCTGACATGTTGATCGTGATCGGAAGTTCGCTGGTAGTCCAGCCCGCTGCCAGAATTCCGTTGATTGCGAGGCAATCGGGAGCAACGCTGGGTATCGTCAATCTCGACGAAACACCGCTGGATCGATTTGCCGATGTCATTGTTCGAGGCCAGGCTGGCAACACGCTGAACGAGCTTGCCCGGGCCCGATTGGTGGACGGAAGCAGCAGGTAAAACCCACTGGTCTTCGTCTGATAACTAGTCGACAATGCCTTCGAGCTCTTCCAGAGAGACCACTCTCTGCCTCCCAGCGTCGCTCTCGATGACCAGCGCTCGCTGGCCGCTTCGCTCCAATGCCAGCGCCGCTTCCAGCACCGTAGTCCTGCAATCGAATGCTGGCACCTTTGAGAGCGTGACCATTAGCTCCCCGGGTTGGAGCCATTCCCCGCGTTGGGCCGCTCGCAGTTGCCGAAGCTGGATGAGCCCGGTGGGTTTGCCAATATCGTCGGTCACAACGATGAGCGCTCGTTGTCCTTCCACCGCAAAGATGCTGTATAGCTCAGAGATTGGCGAGGAATGCCGCACCGATGGCAATTTTGATCGCCCCAGGTCAGCGAGGGCTGTCTGACCAGCCAGCCGAGCCCAGCGGGCTCTGCTAAAGAACCACTGCGAAAACCCAATCATCCCCACACCGGCCGCAACTAGTGGAAAACCCCAGATCGCCATTTCACCCGGTTCGGCGAGTACCAGAAAGCCACAAGTGGAAGCCAGCAGTCCAGTTGCAATCCCCATCGCCCGCACGAGCTGATCGGCAGACTCATCCTCCTCACAGAAAAGCCTCGCGACACGTGTCGCAACCAAACCTCCATCCAGGCCGGCCACCGGGCAAAGCCGCATGCACGCCATTGCGCCAGCCAGTCCAGCGATCACAAAAACGAGGGCTGAGCCCGTCGACGTGTCCCACCGATCGAAGGAATTGCTAGCTATTGCGAGCAGCCCAATGCCGACGCCCAGGCTCACCCACATACCATGCAAATCCGAGGCAATATCTCGATTCTTGCGGGCGAACTGCGAGCCAGACGACCTCACCCCGCCGAAAATGGTCAGCAGCACAGGCTCGTCAATGTAGGAATCAGCCGAGAGTGCTCGTCTGGATGACTCGACCAACCATCCGACGATGAGGAATCCGGCCAGGACTATGAGGGCAGTAAAAGCTCGATGCAGTGAGCTGGTAATCGATGACTCAACGTTGCCGAGCACCAACCAGCCAAAAACAGCCACAATCAGTGCATCAACCACGGCAATCGAAACGAAACCAAATGGAGTCTGAATGGAGATTTGCGGTCGAATCATCGCGCGTCCACCTACGTGCGTGTCGTGGACAGAAAATGAATTTC
>JBGTJM010000581.1:0-3701 GCA_041745115.1 Thermomicrobiales bacterium | reverse complement strand
CTCGACCAGTGGGTCGATATCCGAAATCCAAACGGTCGCTCCACCTGCCGCCAGGTGGCGGGCAGCGCCTCGACCGAGCCCCTTTGCGCCGCCGGTCACGATTGCAACGCGATTGTAGAAAGGTGGCTGAGTACTCATGCCGATACAATACCGCCGATCGTCGATGTCCGCGATACGTTTGTACTGACCGAGAAGGTCAAGACCTTGAAAGAGCCGACGATGGAAGTCGAATGAAAGGGCGCATCATGCGGTTGGACGGAAAAGTTGCCATCATCACTGGTGCGGCGTCGGGGATTGGGGCGGGGACAGCGGAACGATTTCGGGAGGAAGGTTGCAGACTGGTGCTGATCGACCGCGATGCTGAGTTGCTCCAGAGTCGTTGGAGTGACGCAAGAGCTAACGTGGTGCTTTGCCAGGGTGACGTGGCCGAGAAAGCAACGTCCGTGCGTGCGGTTGGTAGTGCGATCGAGCAATTTGGCAAAGTCGACGTCGTTTTCAATAACGCGGGAATCATGACCTACGGCGATTTTCTGTCCCAGCCAGAAGATGCGTGGGATACGGTGATGGATGTCAACTTGCGTGGGATCTATCTAATGTGCAGGGAGATTCTGCCGCACATGGTCGAGCGAGGAGCCGGTTCGATCATAAGCACGTCGTCAGTGATGGCGACTCTGACCGAGCCGGGATACGAGGCGTACACAACGTCCAAGGCGGCGATCATTGGATTCACCAAGGCGCTGGGCGTGTCGTATGCGGAAACGGGTATCCGGGTGAATTGCATATGTCCGGGCTGGATCGATACACCGATGAATGTGCGGCTGGCCGACGAAATGGGTGGGATGGACAAGCTCCTGCCGCTCATCAGGAAGCAACAGCCCAACGGTCGACTGATCACTACCCGTGAGGTTGCGAACGCGGCACTGTTCCTCGCATCTGACGAATCGACCGGAATGACTGGTTCGGCCGTGTACGTCGACGGGGGCTCGACAGCGGCAATTTGATCCAAATCACGTTGAGCAAAGCTGAGCAGTGCTCCGCGATCCTGCAGGTGTTTCCAGTGTGTTCGCTGTCATTTAATCAGATGTTTTTTGCCCACGAAGGCTTGCCAAACCCCCAAGCGTGAGAAAAGACCCCGCTCGCATAGCCGAAAATGAAGACTGCGAGTGTGATGTGCCAGGCCCCGGCCCGGCCAGACTCGCTGGCTTCATAGCCGAGCCACATAAGCACTATGGTCAAGATAAGGATCAGCCCATTCTGAACCAGCAGGTGCCGGCGCCAGTAGCCTGGGTTTGTTAGCAGCCAGGTCATCACGATCTGAACTATAAGTGCCACGAAAAAGATCATTCCGACGATCTCGTGGTAGTCGAAGTAGTCGGGATTTCCCATGTAGAGACCGTGACCTGCCAGGCCAGCCTGAAGCAATACGAGGCCTGCAGTAAACGCTGAAAGTGCCTGGTATGGCCCTATCAGATTCGGTCTGGCGATCCCCGAATCGTCGCCGTGATCGTGTTGTCCCGGCATAAGAGCCCCTTCCTTCCTGCCACGAAGCGGAACAGTTGTCATTATGTCTTTTCGGTGACATGGTATGCAATCGAAAGGCGCGAATCAAGAGATACTTTACAACAGATGCAATATCGGTTGGTTGTGCACTTCGTGGAGTCTGGAACAACTCAGAACAGCGCGATGGCCGATGGCTGAACTGGTTCGACGTTCCGGGCTATTGCTCGCTGTCCAATAGCGAAACCGGACCGGCCTCACTGGCAGACTGATAGGCGGCGAAGACGGTGGTCAAAGTCCCGAGGTTGTCACGACCTGAGGTGACAGGTTCCCCATTGGTCTGGATGGCCTCCATTAATGAGGCCATCGGCCCGATGAACGCATCGGGAATCCACCAGGTACTCAGATTGGCTTCGTGCCATTCGAACGGATCTCGATTCGGTTGATACGAAAGCGTGTCGACTCGGCCGGTGGGGTAGTCGTACAAAACGCCGAGCGTGCCTGTGATGATGCCATCGGTGCCGAGAAAGCGGAATCGCGCGTAGAAATCATCGCTCCAGTTGTGGTGGTTCACATCGATAAGCACTTGCAGGTCACTGTCATAACCGAAGATGGTGTGCGTTCTGGTTTCTCCAGTTTCTGGCTGATTCGGCCATTTCCGGTGAAACGCCGTGACACGAACTGGATCGCCGAAGAGGTATCTCAGGGAGTCGTGGTAGTGAATCGAGTGAAACATGACCTCCAGATGATCCTGGGCGGCGATCCAGGGCCACATGTGCCAGGGAGTCTTGACACTCACTTCGAGGCGAGCGTCGACCGGCGTTCCGAGCGCACCCTGCTCGATGAGCTGCTTCGCAACGCGAATTCCGGCGTCCCAGCGCATCTGCTGATTGACTGCCACTTTGAGGCCTGCGGATTCAGCACGCTGGACCACCCGGCGGGCCTTGTCGATAGTGTCGGCGAAGGGTTTCTGGCAAAGCAGATGCTTGCCAGCGGCGATAGCCTGCTCCGCGATCTCGGCCTGCGCCCAGGGTGTGACGGCAATGTCGACAATGTGAATGTCGGAATTCGAAAGCAGTTCGTCGACGCTACGGGCGACCAGCGGGATCCCATGCTCACTGGCAGTCTTTTCCGCCGCCTCATCGTTCTGATCGAAACAGGCCACAATGTTCAGGCCGTGATTTCGGTAGGCGGGCAGATGGGCGTAGTTGACGATTCCGCCGCAGCCGATGATACCAATCCCGTAGTCATGCTTGTCGGGTAGTTTTATCGAGTCATCGATGTCAAAACCGGCGAGATTCATAAGAGTGCATCCTGCAGTGAAATCACGTTCGCCGATTCCTGGGCCCTTCGGAGGATGGATTCGGTCGCCTCATTTGTGCTGATAGCTTCCTGCACGGCTTTGTCGATAATATGGGAAAGTGCCGGGAACTCCCTGGAGCGGGGCAATTCTCTCGTGTGTCGATGCAAATCCGGAAGCTGATTGTAGAACGGAATCAACGTATTGACTTCTGGGTCGCTCCAGGTCGACAGGCGGCAGCCGATCCCGCCTTCGAGCGTTGTGACTTTGTCCATTTTCGGGGACATGCAGTGCCGAATGAAATCGAAAGCATGGTCGGCGTGTCGGCTGCCTGATCCGATTGAGAGGACCCAGTAGACATTAAGTGCACCGCGCTCGTCCCCAGATTTCGAGGGCACAGGAGCGACAGACACCTTGCCCTTGGTCGGACTATCAGGTTGCTCGCAGAGAGCGGCAAACCCGAACCAGTTGACCATCATGGCTACTGAGCCTTCCGCGAACATGATTCCGCTCTTGACCGAGTCAGTTTCTTCCAAGCCGGCAGGAGTGACCGATCGATCCGACATCATACGGCGATAAAAGCCGAGTCCCTCGATTGCGGCGTCGCTGGAAATCGTGGGCCGTCCACGGTCGTCGAACAGATTTCCACCTCGACTCCAAAGCTGAATGCAGAAGTCATACACCGTATTGTGCCCGTCCGGGAATCCGGCAAAGATTGTGCCGAATTGACCGCTTTCTGGCCGGTTGAAGAACCTGGCAATTCTTTCAAACGCCTCCCAGGTGGTGGGAACCTTCAGTTGGTTGCCATAGATGTCTTCGAATGCTTCCCGTTCAGCGGGGTCTTCGAAAAGATCCTTCCGGTAGATCAAGCACTCTGGTCCATTGTGATAGGGAAGTCCGAAAA
>JBGTJM010000580.1:0-5502 GCA_041745115.1 Thermomicrobiales bacterium | reverse complement strand
ATGCCGTCGGTGCGACCGGTGGCCCAGCCAGGCGGATCACTCGCGGGGAAGGAGTCCTCTGAGGCCGACTCGATCAACCCATCTGGATCCATCGGCAATCCACAGTGAAAGCACGTCGGTCTGTCTTCAGGCTGAGTACTGTGGCAATTTGGGCATTCCATGGTGGCCTCGATGTTTCCAATAGTTCGGGATCCTGGTGGCAGGCACGTGCTGTCACTGGATGTCAGAGTCATTGTTCAGCATGATCGGTGCCATCTGCCAAGGCGCAGAGCCGTGATGCTGGTCGCCCGGCTCTCCTGTCCTCCTCCCATGCCCCGGTACAATGCAAACCATGGACGACTTTGACACACAATCACGCTTCGCTGTGCGAGGCAACCTTGCAATCGGAGGGCGGCTGCGTCTCGGAGCCGTTGTGATCGACGGGCAGCGAATCGCCGAGGTTCTCCTCGATCCTCGCAATGGCGACTTGCCCACGAATGTCGTCAACGCAGAGATTGTGTCTCCCGGGTTCATCGACTTGCAGGTGAATGGTGGGTTTGGGGTTGAGGTGGATGCCAATCCTGAGCATCTGCGGACCCTTTCGGCGCGTCTGCCAGAAACCGGTGTGACCGCCTGGTTGCCAACGGTCATCTCGTCGCCACCAGAGTTCTATCCAGGCGTGCTGGCTGCGTTTGGCGCCGGCTCCAACCATCCTGGAGCCGAAGCGCTCGGCTATCACCTCGAAGGCCCTTATCTGTCGCCAAAGCGGGCCGGAGCCCACCCGATAGAGGTGATCGAAAACGCGCCCGACTCACTCCTTTCGATGTTTCTGAACGCTGCCTCAGTGCGGCTGGTTACGCTGGCGCCCGAACGAGTGGACGGCATGGACCGAATTCGCCGACTTCGTCAGGCCGGAGTACCCATCAGTCTCGGTCACACCGATGCGAGTTACGAAGTTTTCGTAAAGAGCATAGTGGCAGGTGCCACGATGGCGACCCACCTGTACAGCGCGATGTCTGGTTTTCACCATCGAGCGCCGGGTGCCGTCGGAGCCACGCTGCTCGATGGCAGGGTGGTGGCCGGGCTAATTGCTGACGGAATTCACGCCCATCGGGCGGCCTTAACCATTGCTTTGCGAATGAAGGGCCCGACGGGTATCGCACTGGTGACCGATATGGTCTCGGCAGCCGGGATGCCGTCCGGGACGTATCAGCTAGGCGGACGAAACGTGGAGAGTGACGGAATCGCGGTGCGTTTGCCCGACGGCACGCTGGCCGGATCGGCCCTGACGATGGATCAGGCCATTCGCAACCTCGTAACCTGGAAAATTGCTTCCCCGGCCGAAGCGATTCAGATGGCGACGGAAACTCCTGCTGATGTGCTCGGTCTGGACAATCGAGGGCGGTTGATCGCGGGTTCATTCGCCGATCTTGTGCTTCTGGACGGAGCGCTCCGCGTGACCCGGACAATCGTCCACGGTGTCACGCGTTTCGTTCGATCTCCTCGTTAATTGCGAAGATTGCACCCGGTCGATAAATCCATGTGTCCGTTCACTTGACCGGGGTTGATTGGTCTCGCACAATGCTTAAAACGAACGTGGTTGTGCTCAGAAGGCCATCGCGCTGCACTCGGGCAGGTGCGATGACAGGAACCAGTTGAGCAGTCCCTTGGGAAGGGGATCGAGGTGATTCGACCGTTACTCATGTCGCGAAGATCAGCGTTTTTGCAGATCGCGCTGGTCGCGGTCGTCCTTATCGCCGCAGTGCCGGCGCTGTTCCAGAATAACCAGACAGCCTCCGCCGCCCAAACTGCGACGACGACGGCGAATCTCCGGCTTAGAATTGGACCGACAACCGCCAGCGATACGATTCTGGTGATGCCAGTCGGCTCACCGGTCGAGGTCACCGGCGCTGTTATCGATGGGTTTTACCCTGTCATCTACCAGGACACCGCAGGGTACGCCTACGGCTCATACCTGAGGCTTGATGCGCCGTCACCCGGCTCTGGTCAGGTGGTGCGGATCAACACAGCGCTTCATCTTCGGGCCGGGCCAGCGACGACCTTTGCCAGTCTCGCGATCATGCCGGCAGGCGCCAATGCGGTGCTTACTGGTCAGATTTCTGGTGTGTTCTATGAGCTGACTTACAACAGCATGCTTGGCTGGGCGCACAGCGCCTATTTCACACTGGTTGCAGATCCCCCGCTGCCAGGACCGAGCGCTACGTCGGCGCCACCAACGCTTACACCGACAGCTACCGCATCGCCAGCTCAGACTGCGACGGCAACACCTGGAGGTGCGCCGGGCGGAGATACCACTTCGACGCCGACGCCCTCGCCGACCGCGACAACCGGTCCGGCCGAAACAGCCACGGTACTTGCCCGGCTCAATCTTCGCGCTGGCGCCGGCACGAACTTCCCGGTGATCACGATCATGCCCCAAGGCGCGATAGTCACCCTTCTGGGTGAGTCGACGTCAGGATTCGAGAAAGTGAGGTTCGGAGCATACGAGGGATGGGCCTATGCCTCATACCTCGATATCCAAGGCGGAAGCACGAGCCCTGACAATACAGCCAAGACGACCACGAGCCTCAATTTACGCTCGGGAGCAGGCTCGGGTTTCCCGGTCATTCTGGTCATGCCGGCGAACGCCACAGTTACGATCACCGGCGGGTTGCAGAACAACTATCTGCCTGTGGTGTATCAGGGACAGGCCGGGTGGGCATTCGCTGCCTACCTGTCGGGTAGCATGGTGCCGTTGCCGTCGACGCCTCCCCAGCTCAACGTGATCATGTATCACCGGGTGGGCTCGACGTTCAGCGACTATCAGGTCACAACAACCCGCCTCGATCAGCAGCTGGCATGGTTGAAATCGAATGGGTACGTGTCGATCACGCCACGTGATCTGCTTGCCTGGCTCAACAATGGCACGCCTCTCCCGCCCAAACCGGTGATGATCACCATCGACGACGGGCATCCTTCGAACCGGACATTCAAGCAGCTGCTGGACGCATATGGCTTCAAGGGAACCTGGTTCATTCCGAACTTCACGGCGCTGACCGCCGCCGAACTGCGCACCTACCACGCCAGTGGTGAGGTCTGCGGCCACACCGTTACTCATCCGCAGCTCAGTTTGTACAGCTATGCCGGGCAGTGGGCCGAGGTCTACAACAACAAGGTCTGGCTCGATGGCATTCTGGGCGAGAGCATTACCTGCTTCTCCTATCCGTATGGCGACTACAACAGCACGACAGTACGTGTGGTTCAGGACGCCGGCTATCGAATCGCCTTCAACGCCTGGGGCGGAACACAAGTGCTGTCGCCATCGATGAACCGATGGCACGTTGTCCGCTGGAACGTCTACGGTCACTACACGCTGACCGACTTCATCCGGTTCATGGGGTAGCGCACTTCCATCGTTACGTTCGTGGACGTCCGTAGCCGCGGAATCCGTGCTCTCGCCGGCACGCGTTCCCTGCGATCAACCGGACCCTGCAGAGGACCCGTCCACGGGTAGCGAGACTACCAATATCAGGTGGTGGCTACTGAATTTTCCTGCCAGGGCAGAGCGGTCATTGCTTTCAGCGATTCAGCCAGAGTCTCAATCTCCGTTTGAAGCTCCGGCGGATCGATGACCGAAAACCGGCAACCGAGTCCTGCCAGCAACAAAGCGATAGGACGAAGTTCATCGTGCCTGCTGCGAAAGATGACGCCCTCTGCCGCTGCCTCAACGGTGCCATATCCGTCGGGAATGCGTTCGATCGCAACCTCTGGCGTGAGATCGAGCCAGACTTCGACCTGCCATCGAGCCGGGAAGGCAGCGAGTGACGCTTCAAGATATGTGGTGAAGTCGAACGATGAAGGTATTTCGAAGCGGTTATTGGCCAGTGTGGCGTCGACCATGCGGTCGAGCCGAAAGGTTCGCAAATCCTAGCGGAGATGGCAGTAGCCGGCGGTATACCAGGCGAGGCCCCGGTTGGTTACGCCATAGGGATCAAACGCCCGTTCGGTTTCCTCACCTGAGGCACCCCGATACCGAATCTGCATGGTGCAACGCTCGGCCCAGCCCCGAGCGATCAACTCGACCAGACGGCTCTCGACGAGCATGCTGACCGGTCTACCGAGGCTTGCCTGCCCGAGCAGGGCCCTGACGCGGGAGCGTGACTCGTCGGGCAGCACGCGCTCGAGTTTCGCCAGAGCTCCGCTGACCGCTTCTTCAGGAGCTCGCAGACCGAGGCCGGGCAATGCCCGCAGGCCCAGGACCAGCGCAACCGCCTCGCCATTGGTGAAAAGGAGCGGCGGTAAGCGATATCCAGGTCGCAGACGGTACCCGCCGCCTGGGCCTCTTGTGGCCTCAACAGGGATTCCGAGATCCTGAAGCATCACGATGTAGCGCCGCACTGAGCGCCTGTCGACCTCGAGCCGGGCAGCCAGATCGGATCCAGAGACAGCACCCCGTGCCTGGAGCATCTCGAGGGTAGTGAGCAGGCGGGTTGTTGGCGAGTACATGGGGGAATACTTTCAGACTCATCTCATATAGGACCAAAAGTATCCGCAATTACCGATAGGATGGTCAAGAACCCAGATCGATGGGTCGACCAGTGTATAAGGCGCGAAAAGCGCCCAGGAGTGAATCATGGAGAAGTCGGTAGTCGAGATAGCAACGTTCGAGTCGGTAGAGGGTGTGGCGTCGAGTGAGGTCGTTTTGGCGGTCCAGGAAGCTGACGCGTTTCTGGAGGAGTGCAACGGATTTACAGAGCGATCGCTTTTTCACGCAGTGGATGGTGAGAAGTGGGTCCACCTCATCAAGTGGGAGTCATTGGAGGCGGCTGAGCGGGCCCAGGAGCCTTTCTTCACCTCGCCGCACACCAGGCGGCTGCTTTCTGTAATCAACCCAGAAAGAACGTCGGTGGTTCTGGCGGAGGAGGCGCTGGGCAGCGCCAGTCTTGCGATTCGGTAGAGGACGCTGAGCTCGAGCCGGACGTGGAAGCGCCGGGTCTTCTGCTCCAGAAAACCCGGCGCCCTTCGTTCGGGCTATTGCCACTCAGCGTCTTCCCAGGTGATCGACTCTTCGAAGAGGGCGTTCAGCTGAGAAACAGGAATCTGATAGCTGGCTGGCTGGGTGTCTTCGGGTCTTCGCCATACTAGATAGAGCGCGGCATCCTGAAGATCGATTGCGCGAGTGTCGACATCAGTCATTGCAACAGTTTGAGCAGTCATTCGAGATTCTCCCTTACAGTTCGTCGTAGTGAGTAAACAGATTACGTACCGAAAATTACTCTTTTCCACTTCGTACCGATCACGCGAGTAACGGAATGTTTCTGATCGATCGCACTCTCCTTTCTGGTACCGCTTCCAATTCTCTTTGCCGGCCCGGCCGTTTCACCGGGTTCTTCGACAGTTCCAGAGTAGTTGGGCAGCAGCACACTTCCATGTACAGAATCACAGATATTTGAGAAGGTACAGTCAAAGAGCACCCTTGGGTATCTACCCAGAATGACGTATGTATCGCCACAACCTGGCGAC
>JBGTJM010000579.1:0-15112 GCA_041745115.1 Thermomicrobiales bacterium | reverse complement strand
GTCGCTCGCGCCACCGCTTCACCAGTGCGCCCTGATTCGGGCCACAGCATGTCATCGAGTCGACGGCTACCGAAGTCGATTAGCCTCGAGTCGACGGCCTGGATTGTGCTCGCCATCATCGCCGCGGTGTCCCGGTTCTGGGACCTTGGATCCAAGACACTCCATCACGACGAAAGTTTGCATACGTATTACTCCTGGGTTTTCGCAACCGGAGGAGGATACGAACATCACCCTCTGATGCACGGGCCATTCCTGTTTCATGCCAATGCCCTTGTCTACTTGCTTTTTGGCGACACCGATGCCACGAGCCGCTACATGCCTGCTCTTTTCGGCGTCATTCTAGTAATGCTTCCATATCTGCTTCGTGGAGCAGGGCATCTTGGAAGATGGGGAGCGCTGGCCGCATCGTTCTTCTTGCTGGTGTCTCCGTCAATTCTTTACCAGAGTCGGTATATCCGCCACGACATCTACACGATTGTTGGAACCCTGCTGCTGTTCATCTGCATTGTTCGGTACCTGGAGGCCCCGAAGAGACTCTGGCTGGTCACCGGCGCCGGAACTGTGGCATTTCTGCTCACCAATCACGAGATCGTGTTTGCCATTCTGGTGATCTTCGGTGGCTTTCTCTATGCCGGCTTCATGCTGGAGACATTGAAGAAGTGGCGAGAGCGGGAGCAGTCGCGGGCCATTGCCCTTGTTGCGATCCACGCATTTTTCGCGATTGCAGTAGTTGCGCTCTACGTTTTGACATCAGCAGCGACCAAAGAAGCACTGCTCGATATCCCGTGGAGCAATCCGACCAGAGACCAGGAGTGGGACTACTACAGAACGGTGTTCAGCAGCCCGCTTGTGCTCGGCTGTCTGGTCATTTTGGCTCTATTTGTTGCCGGGATGCTGGCAATCTTCCGCAGATCGAGCCCGGCGCAACCAGAAGCTGATGAGTCAGCTCTGGCAACCAGTGAGGACGCCCCTGGTTCCTTCAGATATGCCAATCGCTCCCTGTGGACGGACTCGACGGGACTCCTTGCGGCGCTCACTGTAGCGCTGGTCATTTTTGTGCCCCTGTATACGAGTCTGTTTCAAAATCTGGAAGGCCTCAGGTCCTCAACGATTGCGACGGATGGAACGCTCCTGTACTGGCTGGGTCAGCACGATTTTCGCAGAGGAGATCAGCCCTGGTTTTATTTCCTCCTCCTCATGCCCCAGTACGAGTACATCGCGGTCCTCCTCGGTGGCGTGATGGTGCTTGCCGTGGCGATTCGCACAGTACTGGCCGCTGCAGGCAGGAATGGCGTTCCCAACCTCCGTTTCAGGCTTTTTCTGACGACCTGGTTTCTGATGATCTTTCTGGGTCTGTCCTATGCAGGCGAGAAGATGCCCTGGCTGATTGTGCACATCGCTCTGCCGGCCATTCTGCTGGCTGCAGTGTTTGCGGGTGGACTCGTCGAGCGAATCGTCGCCCTCATTCGCAGCCGGGATGCTGCACAAGCTGGGCAGCGACTGGCCTGGAACGACGGAGCGCTGGCCGGGCTGCTGATCATCGTCGGTGGCGCCTGGTTCTGGTTTGCAGCGGGAATGACGTATGGTGAGTTTTCGTCGACGTCCGGAAGACTCCGACGAATAGTGACTGAGCAAGCGGCTGACGATTGGTGGCAACTTGCAGTCCCCTGGGTCGTTGCTGTCACGGCCATCGGAATCTGGACCGCCTGGAGAGGTGCACGCCGGACCGCTCTCGTATCACTGAGTGCCGTGCTCATCGGCCTGAGCCTTTTACAGGTACACGCCGGTTGGCGCATGAGCTACTACGAGGCTGATGTTCCCAGAGATATGCTCATCTATACCCAAACCTCTCCAGATGTTTCTCGCGTGATGTCAGAAATAGATGAGCTCTCTGCACAGCTGACCGGAGGTACTGATCTGGCGGTCTGGTACGACAGCGATGTCTCCTGGCCATTCCAGTGGTATCTTCGAAACTATGACCAGAAGCGGTTTTTTGGCGCAGCGCTGAGTAGTCCGCCCGAAAACGCTCCTGTGGTGCTGGTAGGGGGCTCAGGTGCCAGTGGTGCCTTTCTTGAGGGATACACAGCGCAGGAATATGTGCTGCGGTGGTGGTTTCCTGAGGCGACCTACCGCCGCTTCGCGATCGCACCGGAAATCAACCCCGGAAGTTCGGCCTGGCTGTCAGCAGATGATCCGCATGGGGTTGTTGACATTCTGCGTTCGGTCGGCGACACGGTGAGCAATCAGGTCTATGCCGATCACCAGCTTCGTCTGTACCGATTGCTTATGTATCGTGATCTTGACCATCCGATCGGGCAGACGAACTTTCGGATTTTTGTGCGCAACGACTTGCTGCCAGTGTTTGATGCCATTCGGTATGGTGGCTGATCGAACTGCTGGGGTAGTCTGACGCTTCTGTCGGCCCACTGCAGGGATCGACGTGGATTGAGGAGTGGTCCATGGCCGAGGTGGCCAAAACAGTGCATCCAGATGCCGTTCTCGATCGAGCGTTTGACCTAAGTCGCGTTTCCATCTGGACAACCGTGGCGACAATTGTCGTCGCCGTCGGTGCGTTCATCCGATTCATCCAACTGGATGGCGTTGCGTTGTCCTTTGACGAAGCGAAGCGATCATTTTATGCCTTGTCGATGTATGACGGTCGGCCATTGGGCGATGGGGTACAGCTCCCTGAGACATCACCAGCGATGCTGTTGGGTCAGGGGGCAATGTACTTTTTGTTCGGCGTCACCGATGTCACAGCGAGGCTGATAGCGGTCATATCAGGTGTGGTCATCATCGCTCTGGCGTTCTCGTTGCGCGCATTCGTCGGAACACGAGCCGCAATGGGGATGGGGATCGCTGTCGCGATCTCGCCGACGATGGTGTATTCATCACGGATCGCAACTTCGGAAACCCTGGTTGCCGCTTTTACGATGCTGGCAATCGTCGCGTTTCTGAAGGCTGGTGCTTGCTATGGTACTGGCAAGTCTGCCCTGATCTGGGGGATCGTAGGTGGCGTGGCCGCTGCGGGGATGCTGGCTTCGAGCCCGACTTCGATTTCGGTAATGCTTGCACTTGCGGTCGGTTTCGGGGCAGCCGCTCTCGCGGAACCGCGTGAAGGTGGGGCCGTGAGAAGCGCGTTCAGCGCGTTCCGGGTTCAGTTGACAGCGCTGGGCCTCGCCTTTGGTTTCGTCGTCACACTGCTCATCCTCTTTACTCGAGGACTTAGTTCGCTTTCTGCACTGGGTGGGATCTCGACTACGTTTTCCGATTGGGCTCGACTGATTTCAACCGAATCGAGCGCCACTCCGACCCAGTTCTTTGTGCTGGCGATATTGCTCTACGAGCTTGTGTTCGTGATCGGCGCAATCGCAGGATCGTTTGCTGGAAGTCGCGGTTTCGTCGGTGGAGTCAGTCCTGTCTTCTTCCTCGGCTGGTTTGTGACCCTTCTCATTGTCTTCAGCTTCAGTGCTGGCAGGTCTCCTGAGCAGGCAGTTCACGTCGCGTTGCCCCTCGTGCTGATGGGTGGTGCCGGGATCGCCTCGTTGATCGGGGCGTTTGGATGGTCCCACGGACAGTGGAAGCTGAGTTCGCTCCTCCTGCTGGCGGGGGTAGGACTTGTGGGTGCAATTGCGGCATTCGTCAGTCGTTTCTCAAGCGACGGATCGGAAAGCAGCCTCCGGGCAGCATTTGAGCTCGTTGCCGTGCTGATTATCGCCGTTGTGCCGTTGATGGTCGCCACCGCAGTCCTGATTACGGACAAGGTGGGGAGGAATCCCCGCGTTGCGTTGCGCACTACGGGATCGGTGCTCGCCTGTGCGGTGATTGCCTTCGCTGGGCTGTTCGCAGTCAGGTCGACAGTGATGCTGAGCTACTTCAGGGCCGATACCAGTCTGGAGCTTCTTGCCCAACGCACGTCGACTCCAGCGATAGGCGCGTTTATCCGCCAGGTGAATCATTTGTCACGTGATCTCACGGTCAGGGAGACCTCGGCACAGGATCCTACAGGTGGTCACGGCATCTCAATCGCCCTGGAGTCGAACGTGGAATGGCCATTTCGCTGGTATTTCCGGGAGTATCCGGATGTTCGCGTAGTGGAATCTGGCGCCGGGGTGTCGAGCGGGGCTGACCTCGTGGTGGCTCGCGAGTCTGCAGGTATGGACAACGCGGGACTCACTCCACGCCTCATCGCTGGTCGAAATCGCGTTCCTCCCGAATATGTAGCCCCGAGCTTTGGGAATGTTCTGCAAGCCGTTCTGTTTCCTGCTCGATGGGAAGCGGGGATGGACTTCCTGCTTTTCAGAACGGGCATCACCAATCCTGACGCTGAGCCTTTTGCTGCGGGCTACGGTTCGCGGCTCTCGCAGAAACTCTTTCCCAGCACCGGCCCTTACACGATTTACGAGAGAGTTGGTACCGGTTCTGGTCGGGGTCAGTTCAACCAGCCACGTGGTGTCGGAGTGAATCTGGGAGACGGATCGATCTACGTCGTTGATTCCGCCAATGGACGGGTTCAACGCTTCGAAGCCGGGGGTGGGTTCAGTGGCGCATGGGGTGGACCGGAAACGAATGTGACCTTCACGGTGACCGCAGAGGGCCTGGGCCCAACGGGTGTCGAAGTTGGGTTCGATGGACTGATCTACGTGGCCGATACATGGGGACACAGAATTGTCGTGCTGAATGCGGATGGGCAGGTCGTCAGAGAATTTGGCGCCTATGGCGATACGATGGATGATCCCGATGCGTCTACCCTCACCGGCCTGTTTTTCGGCCCGAGGGACATTGCGATCTCGGGAACTGAAATCTATGTGGCCGACACTGGAAATGAGCGAGTTCAGGTATTTACGCCAGATGGGACGTTTATCCGCTCGTGGGGTGGATACGGTTCGGAGCCAAACCAGTTCATCGAGCCCGTCGGCATTGCCGTTGGACCTGACGATCGAGTCTATGTCGCTGATTCCGGGAACGCTCGAATCAGTGTTTTCGCCAGAGACGGGACACCATTGATGCAGTGGCCCGTGGTGTCCTGGCAGGGTCAGCTCTACTTCGAGCCATATCTGGCGTTCGACCAGTTCGGACGACTCTACGCCACCTCTTCTGCGACCAGCTCGGTGGATATCTTCAATCGGGATGGAGAGCTCACTCAAACGTTGTTCGACGCTGGCGGAGAGCAGTTCGAAGCGCCCGTCGGCATTGCCCTTGGAACCGACGGCACGATGAAGGTTACCGACCGGGGGCGTTCTGCTGTACTACAGATTCCGATACAGCCTGAGGAGCTACCTGAAGTGGGCCCCGAAGGCGAATTGACCGGATCACCACTGGCCCCAGCATCGCCTGTGGCCTCAGAGGCTTCTCCCCAGGCGTCGCCTGCGTCTCCAGTAGCTTCCCCTGAGGCTTCGCCAGAGCAGTGACGTCCCGAGAGCAGTCCTGGTTTCTGACGGCATCGCACGCACCGTCACCAGATCGCGAGGTAGCGCATGACGCTGAATCTTCAACCCGTTCGTCGGGCCAGCACGCGATCATTCTGGCTGCAATCTGCTCTTCGAGCTGAGTCTGAAAGCAGACTCGCTGGACCCGTCGCTGAAGGGGATCTGAAATGCGACATTTGCATCGTCGGCGGTGGGTACACAGGCTTTTGGACAGCGCTGAGACTGCTGGATCTGGAGCCATCGCTGGATATCATCGTTCTGGAGGCAGATCTCTGCGGTAGTGGAGCAAGTGGCCGAAACGGAGGTTTGGCCATCGGCTGGTGGTCCAAACTGGAGACGCTGATTGCATTGTGCGGCACTGACGAGGCCGTCAGGCTGGCAAAAGCGAGTGCGGATGCCATCGATGAAATTGGAAACTTCGCCCTGCAGCACGGTATTGATGTCCATTTCCGCAAACAGGGCCTTCTTCGGCTCGAGACCACACCTCTCCGTGCAGGTTCATCAGCGCCAAATGTTGCACTCACCCAACAACTTGGACTCGACGTGTACGAAGAACCGGATGACTCTGCTTTGCGCGCACGCGTCGATTCTCCGTCTTTTATCAGCGGCGTTCTCGACAAGACCGCAGCCACAATACAGCCGGCGCTACTTGCCAGGGGCCTGCAGCAGGTCGCGATGGCAAGAGGAGTGCGGGTATTCGAACGATCTCCTGCGGTTGAGGTGATTGGCGGCAGAAAACCCATTGCGCGAACGGTAAAGGCCTCGATTCACGCCGACAAGGTGGTACTGGCCACGAACGCATGGCTCGCAGGTATTCCCGAGCTTAGACGAGCCATGATCGTTGTCTCAAGCGACATGATCGCGACCCCGCCTATCGAAGCTGAACTGGCCGGCCTGGGATGGACTGGCGGCGAGGGGATTTCGGACGCGCGTTTGATGGTTCATTACCTGCAGGCGACGGTTGATGGCCGGATCGCACTCGGTCGGGGCTCTGGTGCGCTTGCGCATCTTGGACGAGTAAACGACACGTTCAACGATCCTGGACGCCGCACAGCACAGATAACGGCAGGACTGCGATTTCTCTTTCCATCGCTGTCGTCTGTTGAGCCCGAATATGCCTGGACCGGCCCGATAGACAGGACTCGCTCGGGCACGATGATCTTCGGAGTGCTGACTGGCCAACCGAATGTTCACTATGCGGCAGGATACTCAGGGACTGGCGTGGCTCCATCGCTTGTTGCTGCCAGGATCATAGCGTCGACGGTTCTGGACCGGCAGGACGAATGGCAACGCTCCCCAATGAATCGATCGTGGCTGATCAGGTATCCGCCGGATCCTGTCAGGTTCTTCGGTGGTCTGCTGGTCCGAGGGCAAGTGTTTCGAAAGGAAGAGAACGAGCAACGAGGCAATCGCGCAGGGCCTATCCGTCGATGGATATCGACACAGGCAAATCCGCGAACTCCGAAATCAAAAAAGAGCGATCTGCCCTAAGCAGATTCCTCTGCGACTGGCGTAGCAGGACCAGTGTCGAGGAGCCAGTCTTCGAATCGGAGTGTCAACTCATCCCGGTTCTGGGCCCAATACTCCCAATCCTTAACGAACTGAAGTGGTTTGTTGGCGGGACTACTCGGCAAAATGTCAACACGGTCTCGCCTCAGAAATTCGAATGCATCCCGGTTCACTGGACCATATGGCGCCAACCGGCTGAAGTTTGCACATGGGATAGCGCGGGTAGCGAAGCTGATGAAGTCCATTGCAACATCGGTGTTCTCGGCGCCGAGCGGAATCACCCAGGCATCGGCCGAGAGCATTCCCTGGTACCAGAGAATACGAACCTGTGCACCAAGATCGAGCTGATCGATCCGTGAGTTCCAGACTGTGGCCATTCCAACCTGTCCGGCAGCAACAAGCTCGATCGGTTCTTTGCTTTCCTGCCACCAGACAAGAACCTGTTCTCGCAACTGGTCCAGCAACTCGAACGCCCTATCGACATCAAGAGGGTACAAGGACTCGAGCGGCACCTCATCCGCCAGGAGCGCGAACTCCAGTGTCCCCATTGGACTGCGCTGAAGGCTTCTGTACTGCGCGAGGTCTTGTTCCTCTCCTTCGACAGCGGTCTGAGCGTTCCAGAAATCTGACCAGCTAGCTGGCGCCGCGGTGCTTTCAGCCGGATACGTGAGCACCGTGGAATAGTAGGCCGAGCCAACCCCGAACTCGTGGACGATCTCAGGATAAAGCGGGGTGTCGTCAACAATCTCGTAGCTGAGCGGCGTTAGAAAGCCCTCCCTACCAAGAACGATCAGATCCTCCATTGGAACCGTCAGTACATCCCATAGCACGTTGCCGTCTTCGACCTGTGAGCGCAAGGTTGAGATATCCGCGATTTTCTCCTGAACTGTTGCTCCCGTTGCGACCGAGAATGGTTCGAAAAATGCCTCTCGCTGAGCATCCTGGTACACACCACCCCAGGCTGCCACCGTCAGCACCCGGCCAATCCACCGGGATTCGTCCCCATAACCCGGCACCGGGGAGCCAATGGTCTGCTGCGTAGCCGTTGGCTCGACTTCGGGCGTGGCGGATGGTTCAGGTGTTGGGGTGGGCTCGTCCGAGTCGTCATCATCCCCGATGGAGCAGCCACTGAACAATGCCAGCGATCCCATACCCGCGCCCAACGCAAACGTTCGGCGACTAAGTCTCTCTTCAGCAGGTTGCTGACCATCACGGACCATGTTTTTCCTCAGCCAGGCAAGGCAGTTGATGTCTCAGATCGAACGTCGGGCAACTGGCCCAGTTTCTCGATTCGTGCCGTGGATCATACAGGAATTGGCGGCTCTCCGGCCTGCCGAGCGCTTTTTGCGGGAGTAAAGAGTCACGGGTCGCGAGTGTTCAGATAGACATGCTGGTAGGATGTTCCGCAGATTTGAATAGACATCGACTCTAGTAATGTATGAGCTATGGATCGAACAGGAGAACTATCGATGACCACGCTGCGAGTCTTGCTGGCCGGATTTGCCCATGAGACGAACACGTTTGCCACATCACCAACCGGCGAAGCTGCGTTTCGCAGCCACGGTTTCTATCTTGGCGATCAACTATGGGACCTGGAGCATACAAACACTGGAATAGGCGGGGTTCTTTCGGCGTCGCGCTCATTGGAGGATGCAGAGATCATTCCGGTGATCGAGACGACCGCGGTGCCGGGTGGTCTGGTCACCGACTCGATATTCGAACTGGTCGTCGGCGAGATCGAGCGGGCCGTTGAGCGCGAACGGCCTGATGCCATCGTGCTCGATCTCCATGGAGCGATGGTTACGGAGAGCGAGATCGATGGTGATGGAGCAATTCTGAGACGCGTCAGAGCCGTCGCCGGTCCCGATGTCCCGATCGTCGCAGAGCTCGATCTCCATGCCAATGTTGGCCCAGAGATGCTCGAACACGCCACGGTGCTTGTCCCGTACGACACGTATCCGCATGTCGACAATGCGGAGAGAGGCGCCGAGTGCCTCAGAATAGCAATCGATGTGGCTCGCGGCGTGACGAACCCGGTGATGGCCTCACGCAAGATCCCGGTGATGCCCCAGGGTCCAAAGCAATTCTCAGGGGTGGAACCGACTCGATCGATAATGGAGCTCACTTCTGAGATCGAGCAGCGGCCCGGCGTTATCACGGCCGGCGTTTGCTTTGCATTCCCATATGCAGACTGTCCATTCGCAGGCATGACAGTCACTGTCGTCTGTGATCGCGATGATGCAGCCGCAAATGCGTACGCTTCCGAGCTCGGCGATCTGATCTGGCAGCGGCGTGAAGAATTCCGGCCCGACGTCTGGACGGTCGAAGAAGCAATCCACGCCGCCATGGAGGAACCAGATGGACCAGTGGTGCTGGCAGATCTTGGAGACAATCCCGGTGGCGGATCGTCATCTGACGGGACGGCGCTGTTGTGGGGTCTCCTGGACCTTGGCGCATCGAATTCCGCGTTCGCCCTGATTTCCGATCCAGCCGTGGTGGGTGAAGCAATTGGCGCGGGAATCGGAGCTACGGTGTCAACAATGCTTGGGGCAAAAACCGATGAACTTCACGGACACCCAATCCCGGTGACAGCTGAGGTTGTTCATTTGAGTGATGGAGCATTTGTCTATGAGGGACCAATGCTGACCGGTGTGCCCGGCTCATTGGGACGCACAGCGGTTTTGCGATGTGATGGTCGGTATGGAAACACTGTCGATGTCATCGTTTGCGAACGGCGCATGCAGGCTCTGGACACTGCCATATTTCGGTCTCAAGGTATCGAACCGACGGAGCGCAACATTCTCGGAGTGAAGTCGGCAGTTCATTTTCGAGGGGCGTTCATGCCGATCGCATCTCGAATCATGGAAGTAGATACGCCCGGATTGACATCAATTGACTTTTCGCGGTTTCCTTACTCTCGACTGTCCCGGCCAATCTGGCCGCTGGACAACCTGTAGCCGGCAGGCTCGATCGCCTTCGGCTTAAGATCGTTCTGAGCCACTTCGGGGCGAACATGGGCCGCCGGATTCGGTATCCCTGGAGGAACCATTGAATACATTCAACTTGTACATGGACGAGATTCCAGCCGGATTCGGCACAGGTGACGATGAGTTCTCTGAAGTGCAATTTCGCCTGGTCCCGGCAAGTGAGGATGATGGGAATCCGGAGGAGCAAGCAGTACTAGCCGGATTGGATATCTACGACTTGCTGGAGCTTCGAAACGCGATTCAGGAGATCGTCGACATCATCGCGACCGCGTCGCTCGACCCGCAGTTCGCCGAGCAAATGAGCCAGGACATGGAGGACGATCAGGGCTGACGAAGCTCCTGTTCAATGCACTGCTGATTCGATAGCAATTGGTATGGACGTGGCAAGCTCCGAACATGCATCGAGCTTGAGCCAGTGCACCGTGATCATAGACAGCCGTATGCTCATCTGGACGTCTCCGGACGATGCGGTTGTCGATCAGGCTTGATGAGCTTCGCTGTCACCGACGCCAATCGTGTTGCCGAAAACCCCTCCAGAAGCGTAGACACTCATGAGTTCTTTTTGGACGTCGCGTTGCACTTCTAATGGCGCCGAACAGAGAGTCCAGATCTCGTCGCTGCCGAGCGTCCAGGCACTGACATTGTCTTCGAGGTACGCGGCAAGGACCGAGTCGCGCAAATGGGCCTTGATTCGATCGTCGTTGATTGGAAAAATGACTTCGACGCGGCGATCCAGATTTCGCTCCATAAGGTCGGCACTCCCCATATACAACTGATCGTCTCCACCGTTGCCAAAGTAGAAGATCCGGCTGTGTTCGAGAAATCGGCCAATAATCGAGCGAACTCGGATGTTTTCACTCCAACCAGGAACTCCCGGTCGGAGGCAGCAGGCTCCACGGACGATAAGATCGATCTGCACTCCAGCCTGGGATGCGCCATAGAGCGACCTGATCAGATCTCTGTCGACAAGCGCGTTCATCTTGAAGATGAGCCTGCCAGTACCCGAGCGTCGATGCGCATCGATCTCTCGAGCGATCGCATCAAGAAAGTGTTGCCGCATCACATTTGGCGCTACCCAGAGCTGACGATAGTCTCGTTGCTCTGAATATCCCGTCAGCACGTTGAAAAGCTCGGACACATCATGGGTAATGTCTTCCCGGGAGGTGAAGAGCCCCACGTCCTCGTAGAGACGAGCCGTTGTGGCGTTGTAGTTTCCCGTAGCGAGGTGAGCGTACCGGCGCAAACCATCCGGTTCCCGCCGAACCACCAGTGTCAGCTTGCAGTGTGTTTTCAGGCCTGCAACCCCGTACGCGACATGCACACCATGGTGTTCGAGTTGTTGCGCCCAGCTGATATTGTTCTCTTCATCGAATCGAGCCTTGACCTCTACAAGCACTGCGACCTGAGTGTCATCATCGCGGGCTTCGATCAACGCAGGAATCAGCGGCGAATCTCTGCCAATCCGATACAGCGTTTGCTTTATCGCGACGACATCGGGATCAGTCGACGCCGCTTTCAGGAAATCTGTGATGATGCTGAACGACTGGTAGGGATGGTGTGCGAGAACATCCCGGCTTCGAAGCAGACCAAAAATGTCCTGAGTTCCCCACGCCGACGTTTCCGCGAGTGGATCACTCGGCGATCTACTGGCCGCGAATGTCGCCGGCAGGAATTGGGGATCTTTGAGCTCGGGCCGATCGAGCCGAACTAACTCTCTCAGGCTCTCGAGAGCGAGTGGCCCAGCACACATATAGAGTTCCCGATGCGTTGCGCCGATCTGGTCCAGCAGCCAGTCCCTGACTGAGCCTGGCATATTGGGATCGATGCACAGTCGTACGACGTCGCCAAACGTACGCTCGGAAAGCATCTCCCGCATGACTGCGAGGAGATCGTGGGCATCCTCGTCTTCTTCGTCGATCTCGATGTCGGCGTCTCTGGTCAGGTGAAAGGGATATCCGATGACTGATTCGTGGCCCGGAAACAGGAGGTTCAGGTGATGGCAAACGAGGTCCTCCAGCCAGATGAACGTGACATCACGATCTGACGGTTCCTCATCAGGCTTGGTTTTGACTCGTACGAGGCGAGGCAACACCGCAGGAATCTTGACTCTCGCATAGCGACTGACCCCTTGAGATCGCAATATGACGACAAGGTTCAGACTTTCGTTCGAGATATGTGGAAAGCGCCTGGCTCTGTCGATTGCCTGTGGGGTGAGCACAGGAAAGACGTCTCTGCGAAAGTATGCTGCCAGTGCCTCTTGCTGCTCCGGTTTGAGCTTGTCGACCGTTGTGAGACTGATGCCTCGCCGCTGCAGCCGGGGCACAAGGGTCTGGGTGAACAGCGAATACTTCTCGTTCGTCAGCGCTTGAGCGGACTCGTGAATGAGCGCGTATTGCTCGGAGGCGGTTCGTCCGTCGGGTCCGGGTTCTGAGATACCGGCAGTCAGCTTGCGCTTGACCCCGGCAGCTCGGATCATGAAGAACTCGTCCAGATTCGTAGAGAAAATCGAAACGAACTTGATTCGCTCAAGAAGAGGAACAACCGGATCTTCTGCCTCTGCCAGGACCCGGCGGTTGAACTCCAACCAGCTCAGCTCTCTATTGATGAACATTCCTGGTTCGAGTGCTGGAAGGTTGGTAGTAGCAGACGGCCCAGCCCCATTCGAGCGATTCGGCGCGCTAGAGTCAAGGTCGTCAGGAGACGGGTCTCGAGTACCTTCTTTCGAGAGTTGCTGGTTCCGTGCTTCTGCTGAGCGCTTTGTTTTCGCCACGTTGTTCTTTCCCGGTCTCGCACATGCGCCGGTGCAAATGACGGATTGCACCAGAGCCAGGGACACAACGCAAGGCTAACGCTACGCGGTCTCCTTTACAACTTCGGCGGCCTGGGCAGAGACCTGACGCATCGCCAGCACTGGCAAAAACGAGGTCACCTTGATCGAGTCACTCCAGAGAGCCGCGACCGCTGTTTCAGCCCACAATGTCAGCGTGGTTTCGTCGATGGAAGCGCCAAACGTCCTGCTTGCGTCTCGAACAACTCTTGCAACGACTGTCTCGGGTGTAAAGGGCTGTGATGCTGAGATACCAATTGGGTCCACGCTGTGCTCCTTCATTGCGGGTCCGACTGCAAACGCCCCTGCCGATCAGCCTCCGTGCAACGAGGTTCTGGCGAGGTTCGCTGCCACCGTGATTCCTGGAAGGAATAGTGCTTTGAACACGTGTTCCCGCGACAGGCAGCAATGTTAAGGCTGTGTAAACTCTGGGGTGCTCGGGTAGGATAGGCGACGACGGCTCAATGTTCTCTGAGAATGCGGTCAGTTTCTGCACGCGCAGTCGCGGTGCTGCTTTCCTGGGCCGCAAGGGCCGACCACGCAATGGTTTGTGCGCATGAGCGAAGAAAGAGAGAGGCAATGACTCAAGGAACGGAAGGAGTTTCAGCGGTTCCATGGCTCGAAGCAGGCGAGGTGCAGCAGTCGATTCGCGACAGCATTTGGCTGCACTTCACGCAGATGGCAGACTACCGCGATCCTGAGAAACGGCCGCTCGTTCTTGTGCGAGGGGACGGATCGACGGTCTGGGACAGTGATGGCAACAGCTACCTCGATCTGCTCTCGGGCATCTATTCAGTTAACGCAGGCTACGGGCGCACCCAGATTGTGGACGCCATGGCAGCCCAGGCCAACGAGCTTCCATTTGTCAATCCATTTGGGTTTGCCAGTGTGCCGGCAGCCGTTCTGGCTGACCGGCTCAGCAAGGTAGCGCCCGTTGGTCCCAACTCACGCATGTTTTTTACGTCAGGCGGTTCTGAGTCGGTCGAAAGCGCTCTCAAACTCGCCAAGCAATATCAGATCACTCGCGGCTTCGGCAATCGCTGGAAAACCTTGTCCCGCCGAGGCGCGTACCACGGCACAACCGCGGGCGCACTCTCGGTCAATGGCCTGACAGGAATACGCGGCGCGTTTGGTCCGCTCGTTCCCGGCGCTCGGCACGTGCCCATGTCGAATCGCTACAGATGCCCATACTGCTCCACTTCTGATGCGTGCAACATGATCTGCTACGACGAGATCGAGCGGGCCGTGGAGTTCGAAGGACCTGAGCAGATTGCCGCAATCATTCTCGAGCCTGTTCAGAATGCTGGCGGTTGCATTCCACCTGGATCAATGGAGTACTTCAGAAAGATCCGCACACTATGCGACCAGACGGGCATCCTGATGATTCTGGATGAGGTGATCTGTGGCTTCGGCCGGTTAGGAGAGCTTTTTGGCTCGACGTATTTCGGTGTAGAGCCTGACATGATAACGACTGCCAAGGGTATTACCTCCTCCTATGCTCCACTGGGAGCGGTAATGGTGAAGAAGGAGGTCGCAGATGTGTTTGACGAAGGGCCTGGATTCCTGCATGGACTGACCTTCGGTGGTCACGCCGTGGCCTGCGCTGCGGCGATCGCCAACCTCGACATCATGATCGACGAAGATCTTCCCGGCCGGGCCAGAGACATGGGTGCGTATCTTCGGGAGTCCCTGGAGGATGCATTTTCCAATCACCCGAATGTTGGTGATATCCGCGGTGTAGGTCTTTTCCTTGGGATCGAGCTGGTGACCGACCGCGCGACGAAAGAAACGCTTCCGGAAGACGCAAGTCATTTGCTTTGGCTAACCGACGAGATGCGTAGGCGAGGGTTGATCCTCCGAAACGATGGACGAGGCGATCCGACGACCCAACTCTGTCCTCCGCTTGTCATCACGAGAGAGGAGTGCGATCGGGTGGTGGAGATTCTGGTGGAGACCTACGATGAGCTTGGCAAGAGGCTTGGTTCCATCGGATCTGTGCACACCGTGAGCTAGCTGAGTTTCCTGTGCAGACAGCACTTGACACGCGCGGCGAGGTGCCGTAGTAAGGTACATACGTTCAAAAGTGTGTCGATCGTTTTCATTGAGGAGGAGACGGGATGAGATTCAAACGTCTGGCGTTTTTTGCCATTGCTGCCGCAATGCTGCTTTCGCCGATGGCAAACATGGGTGGGGCAGTTGCGCAGGATGAGGACCCGATTCTGATTGGGGCGCCTGTCCATTTGACAGGTTGGATGGCCGCGTATGACGGGCCACCACTTCAGGGCGCGAAGCTGGCAATTCAGAGCATTAACGACGCTGGTGGCGTTCTCGGCCGACAGCTCCAGTTGATCGAGCTCGAC
>JBGTJM010000578.1:0-1885 GCA_041745115.1 Thermomicrobiales bacterium | reverse complement strand
GTCTTCGGCGTTGAGTACGATCGTCTCGTACTCCTTCAGCTGAGGGGTGAAGTACCGTGTGGCATTCGCCAGGGATTGTTTGGGGATGTACTCAGACGGCAGTACTTCAGCCCGATCACCTTGGCCCATTCGTTCGCGTTCGGCCGAAGCGAGCGCCGCGGTCGTGATTTCGAGGTAGTAGCCAAATACCTTGTTGTATCCAACTTTGAGCGACCTGATCCCGGTTCGATCGCGCTCCGATCTCTCTAGCGCAGCAATCCAGTCTCGCGCTTCTTTGGCTCTACCCCGGTGACCGTCGAGTTCCGGAGCGAACCCCGGCCGAATGACATTCCCTCTTCCTATCAGTGCGGCAGGCTCATCGACCAGTGCATTCTGTAGTAGCTTGGCGACATCTTCGACGTCAGGGAGCGCCCCAACGCCAGGAGTGTCTGATGCTATCGACGCCACATCCGGAATGGTTGCAAGAGATGATCGCAGCTGTTCGAGGTCCCGAGGTGTGGCAGTGCCTGCAAGTGTTCTGTTCGCCAATCGCTCGATGTCTCCAACATGGCGGAGCGCATTGCGGACTTCGATGCGGACGGTCGCCTGGTCGTGCAGCCACGCGACGCCGTCGAGGCGTTCTTCCACTGGACCTCGCTCCAGAAGCGGTTGACTAATCCAGCGGCGAAGCAGGCGCGCACCCATTGGCGTTCTGGTTCGATCGAGGACACCGAGAAGGCTATGTCGCCGTTCACCTTGGGCCCCCTCGATCAGTTCCAGATTGCGCCTGGTTTGGGTGTCGAGTGTCATGAACCCGTCGATCGAATACGTCGAAAGCGATCGAATCTGCCGAAGACCGGCCATCTGCGTGTCGGCGAGATAGGCGAGCAACCCACCGGCGGCCCGGCTGGCAAGTGGCAGCGGTGCGAGTCCGAATCCGTCCAGAGACTCGACTGCGAAATGAGCTCGAAGTCGCTCCTCTGTGCTCTCCCGCTGCCACGACCAGCTATCCAAATTGCTGACCAAGATCGAAGCCGGTTTCCAGGATTCGAACGGCAGCGTTGCGTCGGGGTCCCAGTCAGACGGTTTCACAAGCTCGACAGCCCCAAGTCGCAGGAGCTCCCGACCAATTGCCAGCAGTACTTCGTCGGGCCGTTCAGCCGAGATCTGAGTCGCAAGAAATTCGCCAGTGCTGATATCCGCGACCGCCAGTCCGGCGCGACTTCCCTCCGCCAGGATGGCCGCGATGTAGTTATTCCGACTGGCATCGAGCATCGAGCTTTCAGTGACTGTGCCGGGGGTCACCACCCTGGTGACATCACGCTCCACCAATCCTTTGCCTTTGGTGGCTTCGCCGACCTGCTCACAAACCGCTACCTTGTGGCCAGCGGCGATCAACTTGGCAATGTATCCCTCCGCCGCATGATGGGGGATTCCCGCCATCGGCACTCGCAGGCCTTTGCCCATTTCGCGTCCGGTCAGAACGATGTCGAGCACTGAGGACGCGACATATGCGTCCTCTTCGAACGTCTCATAGAAGTCGCCGAGTCGGAAAAACAGGATAGTGTCGGGAAAGCGCTCTTTGATCTGCAAATATTGACGACGGAGCGGCACCATCCGTCCTGCGTCGACCTGAGAATCTGCTGGCGAAACCGGATCCTTGCTCAATGCATCTTCCTGTTCACGTGTTTCTGCCCGGCAAGGAGCAATCGACCGGCAGGCGCTGTTGATCGGCTGAGCGCTCCTGGTGGCGTTGCCGCCGTGTTCACGTTGAGTAGACTACGGCAGAGCGAAATCGCGCTTTAACGGACGATCGCGAGGGAGAGGATGCTCCGTGCCAAAATTTGTGATCAACATTGTCTTCACCAACGACAACGACAAAAGGCTGGCGACTCGTCCAGTCCAT
>JBGTJM010000577.1:0-7299 GCA_041745115.1 Thermomicrobiales bacterium | reverse complement strand
CGCATGCTCAATTTTACCATGTTTGCGGTAAATTCTGTAGGCGAATCTCAGGTTTAACTAAGCGTACGTACGCTCTCTTTTTTCTTCGATGACTCCACCGAGAGCTAATCTCGTGAATCAGGCGGAAGAAAGTGCTTCGGCGAGTAGTTGCCCACCTATGGTTGCCGGGAGACCTCCGCCCGATCCCCCATGTTCGAGAACCACTGCAACAGCAAATCTTGGTTCAGGATCCCCACCAAACCCGATGAACCAGCCATGCGGATCGTCCTCAGCGGTCTCGGCGGTTCCCGTCTTTCCGCCAATGGTGAAGCTCGGGACGGAAGCTCCGTATGCGTACCCTTCTCGCACCGACCGAATCAGCATCGCTTGCATCGTGTCAGCGGTCGATTCAGAGATTGGCCGACTCCAGACCGCAGGCTGCACGATCTCCTTGCTCCGGCCATTGTCATCCCGGTAACCAGATACGAGCCGGGGTTCCATAATCAATCCGCTATTGACGAATGCCGAACAGATGAGCGCCATGTGCAAAGGCGTCGTCAGCAGCTCACCCTGACCAAATCCGGTGTCCGCCAGTGCTGGCCTCGACTCGAGAAAATCGTCGGACGATGCAACCTGGCCTCTGGACACTGGGATATCGAATGGAACGCCCTGATCGAATCCAAACGCGCGCGCATATGCCGTTAGTCGCTCCGCACCGATATCGAGTCCTACTCGGGCGAAAACAATGTTCAGCGAATAGATCAATCCATCGCTCAGCGACCAGGTGCTGACGGTGTCGTCCGGACGATTCACTTCGAGAATCGTGTGACCATCAATCGTGAACACACCGCTGTCTTCGAACATCGTCTGAGGCGTGGCGAGCCCCAAATCGATGGCAGCGGCCGCGGTCACCACTTTGAACGTCGATCCTGGCGTATACAGTCCAAGCGTCGAGCGCCGCAGCAACGGTTGCTCGGGATCGTCGAGAAGGCTGCCCCAGTAGTCCCGTGCGGTCGTTAAGTCAGCCGACTCGACGGCTGCAAGCGGAGCCGGGTCCACCCAGGGCACACTCGCGAGCGCCTTCACGGCTCCAGTCGCGGTCTCGATGACCACTGCCGCGCCCACCCGGTCACCGAGCAGACCCTGAGCGGCCCGTTGCAGGCCGCTATTGATCGTTAGTTGTACGCTCTCGGGCCGAGCCGCGCGAGCCCCGATCACTTCCAGCAAGTGCTCCTCGATCGATCGAGCTCGCCCTTTGGAAAGTGCTTCGTGCTCCGCTTCCTCGATCCCATCTCGCCCATAAAGCAACGGAGAAAAGAACCCGGCGACCTGCGCAACCGCACTCTCGCCATACATTCGCTGAGCGTGACTTCCCATCAACACTGTCCAGGCCAAAGGTGACTGCTCATCATCAAGAATGGAGCCACGCATCGAGGTCGAATCATCAAGACTCGCCCGCGGGTTCGAGATAACCTCACCAGTCCGCGGATCCACTCCTACTCTCGTCGCGACTGCCCGCTGCTGAAACACCTGAACTCGCGCAGCTTGGACAACAAGGACGACAAGCATCCCCAGCATCGCGACGCTCAGCACTGGAATGTTGCGACGCACCGGAACCGACCGTCGCTTCTGGAAAAGAGCAAAGACAATCGTCCCACCGAGAACGAAAGCCCAGAGAATCCCGGCCCATTGAAGGCTGGTCATGGCTTAACGAGCCCCCCATCCATGGCCCACCCCTGTCTGCCGCGTCTCGCCGACAAATGAGAAATGTGCATGAGCAGTCCAGTGGCAGCGAAGGTCACGAGCAACGAGCTTCCTCCGTAGGAGACAAAAGGCACTGTCACGCCGGTCAAGGGCATGAGCCTGAGGACACCAGCAACGATGATGACACTCTGAACGACGAGCGAGCTGGTGAGCCCAATTGCCAGGAGCCGCAGATATGGGGTCGGCGCTTCGCTCGCAACAAGCATCCCTCGCGCCGCAAGCACCGCAAACGCCACGACGATGGCGAAAACAGCCCAGAATCCCAGTTCTTCCCCGATTGCCGCAATAACATAATCAGTCTGGACAGCGGGAATCGACCACGGCGCACCTGCACCAATGCCAACACCAAACAGCCCCCCAGATGCCATTGCATACTCGGCCTGGATCTGCTGATAGCCGCTCAGAAAGGGATCGCTCCAGGGATCGATCCAGTTGTCTACGCGCACTCCCACCCGTGGCACCAATTGGTACGCGACGCCAAACGCTGCCAAAAACGCCAGGAACCCGGCTGCAAGTTGAACTGCGCTCCCATTGGCGGCGAAGAGCATGATGATGAAGAGGGAAAAAAACAGGAGCGCGGTTCCGAGGTCGTTCAGCCTGATCAGCGCAGCAATGCACAAGCCCCACATTACAACCATCGGTGCCAGGTATGGAATCGGCGGCAATGACAACCGCCACACCCGCCACCTCGACCCAACGAGCTCGAGATTGTCTGCGAGATAGGTAGCCAGGAATACCACCAGCGCCAGTTTGACGATCTCAGCAGATTGAATCTGAACTGGACCTATCGTCAACCACAGACGTGCGCCGTAAATCTCTGTTCCAACCACTGCGGTGACCGCGAGCAGTGCCACCCCCAACGCCAGAATGGAGTATCGGTATCTGGAGAACACGGCCGGATCCGGAGAGAAGAGCGCCACCGCCCATAAAACCAGCAGACCTGCACAGAGAAAACCCAGTTGGCGCTCACCTATCGGTACCTCGAGCCCTCGCCTGGTCGAAAGATCTGGCCCCAGTCGCACCGCCATGACCAGGCCGATTCCGCCCAGAAAGCCGGCGATCGGTAACAGGAATGGGTCACCGCGATACCTTCCAAGCGACAACGAAACCCAGACTGCTGTCAACGTGGCGCCATAGATCACGCCAGCCCGCAACGCCTCCGATTCCAGCCAGGCGCCTCGATCGGACGAAAGTACAAATCCCGCCAGGCCAAATCCAGTCACAGCGACTGCCGCCAGAATGAGCGAGAGCTGGCGGTACTGCACTGACGCTAGCCCCGCGATCGTCATGCTCCGGTTTCTGGCGGCAAATAGCGATCCGCAATGATCCCCAGGCGCGCCCGTGCTTCTCGCGAGATCGTGGCCGGATCCGTAACGATGGCGCCTGAAAGAGCGCTGTGACAGTCACACGGCTCGTCCGGAGGTCGCCATGTGCCGATGAGCTCTGCCACGATCTGACGACCGGTTTCGGCATTCTGGCTCAAATATCTGCTGACCATCGCCACATCAACCGGTCCCACGGTTTCGTGCCAGACATCGAAATCGGTCACCATTGCCAGTGTGGAATAGCAAAGTTCGGCTTCCCTCGCGAGACGAGCTTCGGGCATCGCCGTCATACCAATGACGTCACAGCCCCACGAACGAAAGAGCTGCGACTCCGCGCGGGTCGAGAACTGCGGACCCTCGATGCACACATATGTGCCTCCATCCACGACGTGGTGACCTGCACGATTTGCTGCATCGCTGACCTGCCTCCCAAATGAACGACAATAGGGCTCCGCGATGCCGACATGAGCCACCACCCCCTCACCAAAGAACGATCTCGGCCTGATCACGGTTCTGTCGATGATCTGATCTGTCTGAACGATGGACAACGGGGGCAATTGTTCGCGCAAACTGCCAACGGCCGAGATCGTGAGCAGATGCGTCACTCCGAGGAGCTTCATTGCATAGACATTGGCCTGATACGGCAACTCCGTGGGTGTCAGACGGTGACCCACTCCATGTCTTGCCAGAAAAACGACCGGCACATCACGAACATCCCCAACAACAAGATCATCGCTTGGCAATCCATATGGCGTCTGAACCGACTTGCGATAATGAACGGAAAGCTCCGGAACGTCATAGAGCCCGCTTCCCCCAATGATTCCAAGCATTGTTACATCCTCCAGCCAGCCGAACGCCTAAACACACCGAGTATACTGAGCAGCTGGCAAGGACTGAGCTCAGCAGGTCTTCATTGCTGATTGCGGCCAGTTCGATCTCTGCGGAGCGTCGCATCCTGACTGAGCCTGTCGCTGGTGCTGTTGTGGCATTCATACGAAATGGTGGAAAACCTGCAAGGCGCCTGCTTCAGGCAGGTGCAGGATTCCGTCACCCATTGATCCATGGTAGTATTATCGGCTGTGTAAATTGACTGTTTGATGACCTGAGTTACGACATTTCCTGATAATGGAGGATCCGCCAGAATGGCGCTCAAGCAATCCGAGAAACTCACACTTATTTCGAATGTGCGGACCCACGAAAGTGACACTGGTTCACCGGAAGTCCAGATCGCCCTGCTGACCGAAAGAATCAATCAGCTTACCGATCATCTTCGCACCCATAAGCAGGATCATCACTCCCGACGAGGGTTGCTGCAGATGGTTGGGCGTCGGCGCAGACTGCTGGCCTACCTGAGCAAAAACGACATCGACCGATACCGGGCCACAATCGCGCGGCACGGGCTGCGAAAGTAGCCCAACGCTGGATGCAGGCGATTGCGACTCACGTACCCTCACGGCGAATCGTGTTCCGGTCGTCTCAACTATTGACAGCGATGATTGATCCAGGGGCCGAGCCTCTGGATCATTTCGGTTGTTCATGAATTTCTGCGGAGCGACGCAACAGACCTGAGAAAGGAACTGCCTATCGACTGACGACTTCCGCAGATTGGTCATCGCCACTGTGGGGTATTGGAGTGTGCTGTGACACAGCTCACGTCACACTCCAGTCCCTCACGACGATGACACCACTGCACAGGCAGCAACGTACGCATCTTTGCAGTTGCTGGTTCGTGAACGCGCGGCTTGAAGTACTCGCCGCCCGCTATCCAGGAGTTGGAAATTCTTATGCCAGGAACCGTATCTACTGTCTCGGCGGATTTCGCCGGACGCTCACTCTCTCTTGAAACCGGACTGCTCGCCGAACAGGCCAGCGGTTCAGTCGTCGTTCGTTATGGCGACACAATGCTCTTGGTGGCTGTCACAGGATCGCAGTCAGGCCGCGATGACATCGACTTCTTCCCATTGTCAGTCGATTACGAAGAGAAAATGTACGCGGCGGGCAAGATTCCGGGCGGCTTTATCAAACGTGAAGGTCGCCCCACAGAGAATGCCGTGCTCGCCGGCAGACTGACAGACCGCCCCATCCGTCCACTCTTTCCAAAAGGCTATCGCAACGAAGTACAGATCATCTCAACAGTCCTTTCGGCTGACCAGGAGAATGCTCCCGACATTCTCTCGATCATTGGCGCATCTGCTGCGCTGACCCTCTCGCCAATACCATTCGACGGCCCGATCGGCGCAGCCCGTATTGGCCTCATCGACGGCGAGCTCGTGGTCAACCCGTACCTGTCTCAGTACGACGAGAGCGACCTGAACATGGTGGTCGCCGGGACTTCCGACGCCATCATGATGGTCGAGGGAGAGGCATCCCAAGTCTCTGAAGAAACGATGGTGCAGGCGATCGAGCTCGCCCATCAGGAGATTCGCAGGATTGTCGATCTTCAGCTCGAGCTGAAAGAAGCTGCCGGCAAGGAGAAATGGGCCTACTCTCCGCCCGCTGAGAATCAGGAGCTTCTCGACGCAGTCACTGCATTCCTCGGAGACAGGCTCCGAACGTCACTGAGCAATCCAGATAAAGTGATGCGCATAGAGGGCACGGATGTCCTGAAGCACGAGCTTAGGAGCCACTTTGCTAACCCCACCGATGGAAGCGAGCCCAGGTTCGCCGCCAAGGAGGTTTCCGGCGCATTCGAAATGCTGCTGAAGCAGGAAGTGAGAAGTGGCATTCTGGATCACGGCAATCGGCCCGACGGCCGAGGTCCCACCGACATCCGGCCTATCTGGTCTCAGGTCGGTTACCTGCCACGTGCCCACGGATCCGCCATCTTTACTCGCGGTCAGACGCAGGCCCTGACGATCGTAACGCTCGGTTCGGCCGCGGAAGAGCAGCGCCTCGACTCGATCGGCCCGGAAGACCGCAAGCGATACATCCATCATTACAATTTCCCCCCCTATAGTGTGGGCGAGGTGCGGCGGATGATCGGACCAAGCCGCCGAGACATTGGCCATGGCGCATTGGCCGAACGCGCGCTGCTCGCCGTCATCCCGCCGGTCGCTGAGTTTCCGTACACGATGCGCCTCGTATCTGAAGTGGTCAGCTCGAACGGCTCCACATCGATGGCCAGCGTCTGCGGATCGACCATGGCGCTCATGGATGCCGGCGTTCCAATCGCTGCGCCAGTTGCCGGAGTGGCAATGGGACTCATCACCGATCCCGCATCTGGGCGCTACACCGTCCTGACTGACATCCAGGGAATCGAGGACGCCCTCGGTGACATGGACTTCAAAGTCGCCGGCACAGCCGCTGGTGTCACCGCCATCCAGATGGATATCAAGGTCAAGGGAATCACACCGCAGATCATGCGGGAGGCCCTGGCCCAGGCTCACGACGGACGCCAGCACATTCTTGGAAAGATGCTGGAAACGATCAGCACACCTCGTACCGAGATGTCGCCATTTGCACCGAGAGTAACCGTCGTCAAGATCAATCCGGAAAAGATTGGCGCCGTAATCGGTCCCGGAGGCAAGATGATTCGTGCGCTGCAGGATGAAACCGGCACCAAGATCGAGATTCAGGACGACGGCACCGTATCGATTTCCTCGAACGACCCGGAAGGAGCCCAACGGGCGCTGGACAAGATCAAGGGCCTCACCCAGGAATTCAATCTGGAAAAGGGCGATGTCTACACTGGCAAGATCGTCAGCATCATGCCCTACGGTGCGTTTGTAGAGATCATTCCGGGCAAAGATGGTCTCGTCCACATCTCAGAGATGTCAGACGACCCTTCGATTCGGGTCGAGCGGGTTGAGGACCTCTACTCGGTCGGTGATGAAATCACCGTCATGGTGATCGAAGTCGCCCCGAATGGAAAAATCAGCCTCTCCCGCCGTGCCGCATTGACTGGAATCGTCCCTGAAGACCGGCCAAGACCACAACGACGTGAATTCGACCGCGGTGGCGGTCGAGGTCGCGACGATCGCGGACCACGTGGTCCGCGACAAGACTAGGACCAAAGGGCAAGCTGCAAAGCCCGTCGACCAGAAAACCGGTGCAATCGTGCACCGGTTTTCTACGTTCCCGGTTCAGCATGTGCTGACGCCACAGTCATCCACTGACATAGTTGCTTTGATTACCGTCCGAAACGACGACTATTGTCGAAAGACCCCAGCAGCTAGTTATCCGCGGTCTCTGTCTCTCGATCGGCGACCGAGGTTTGAAAATTCTGGCCGCT